>DASXOU010000092.1:0-8886 GCA_036494045.1 Polyangia bacterium
AGACGTAGTCGAGGCTCGACTTGTCGTCGAGGTCCACGGGCACCACGATCTCCGCGACGTTCTTCAGGCGCGCGTGCATCCGCTGCAACAACGCCGGCTCGCGCGCCGCCGACCACAGCGCGAGCACGCCGCCCGGGCGCAGCGCCGTTTCGAGCCGCTCGATGCCTTCGTCCTCGTAGAACGCGTCGTTGCCGGGGCGCGAGACCAGCGCGGGCCCTTCGTCCAGGTCCATCACCAGCGCCAGCCACGCGTCGCCCGCCGGCGGCGCGATCGACTTTACGCGCAGCGACTTCAGGAACGCCGCCAGATCCATCGCGTGTAACGTCACGCGCGGATCCTTCAGCGCGTCGCCGTTGAGCCCGGCAAAATGGCGCGCCTCCCACTCGAGCACGCCGTGCGACGCTTCGATCACGTCGACGCGCACCACACCCGGCGCGTCGAGCAGCGCGCGCAGCGTGAAGCCCATGCCGAGCCCGGCGAGCACCACGGTGATGTCGTCGCGCTGTCCGAGCGGCGCCAGCGCCAGCTCCACCAGCTGCTTCTCGGCGCGGCGCGCATCCGAGCGCATCACGCGCCGCCCGTCGACGAGCACGTCGAACGCCTCGCCGCGCTGCACCAGCTCGAGCGTGACGCCGTCTTCGACGCGACGGTCGAGGACCGCGCCGGGATCGGCCGCGCTCATCGCCGGAAGCGCTCGCGCACGCCCTGCATGATCGCGCGCCCGATGAGCCGCGCCGCCGCCAGCTCGGCGCGCGCCACCTGCCTGAGCTCGCCGCGCGCCAATGCCGCCGCGGCGTCGAGCTGCACCACCGCCAGCGAGGCCAAGGTCGGCGGCACCTCTTCGAGCTCCCGCCCGGAAAAGCCCTGGTGCAAGTCGATCATCGTCTCATCTGTAACACGCCGCCCGAGGTGGCGCGACATCTGCATCTTTACGTGGGCAAGGAGGCCGATCGTGCACGAACCTTCCATGCCCGAGGCAATGACGAGCGCCGATCTGGTCAAGGAGCTCTCCGCCAACGCGTCGCTGCTCGTGCAACGTCAGGTCAAGCTGGCGACGATGGAGGCCAAGCTCGAGCTGCAAAAGGGCAAGTCCATGGCTGGCTTTCTCGGCGTCGCCGGCCTGTGCGCGTACGGCGGCGTGCTCTTGTGCCTGGTCGCCGCGGCGCTCGCCATCGGCGCCGCGCTCGACGGCCGCTTGTGGGCGGGCGCGCTCATCGTCGCCGCCGCGCTGTTCGTGCCGGCGATCATCGGCGGTCTCGTCGGCTACAGGAAGCGCCTGACAAATCTTCTACCGCGCACGCGCGCCGAGCTATCGAAGGAGCTCTCATGGGCCAAGTACCGGACGACGTGAAGATCGCCATTCCCGCCGTCGAGGCGGAGGTCGACGCGCTGCGCGAGCGCACGCAGTCGCTGGTCGCCGAGCTCGAGCGCCGGCTGCGCGCGCGCGCGACGCAGGCCAAGGACGCGATCGATCGCGTCAAGCGCGTCGCCGACGTGCGCGCGCAGATCGCGGCGCATCCCCGCATCACCGCGGGCGTGGGCTCGGCGGCGGCGATCGCGCTCGCCGTCGGTGTCTACGTCGCGGTCGCGCGGGCACGGGCGCGCCGACGCTTCGTGCCGCGCATGAAGTCGCGCCTGCAGGCGTACAAAGCGCTGCTCGCCGAGCCGCAGCGCGCGCTGCACAAGCACGAGCCGCTCGGCAAGCGCATCATCGCCGCGGTGCTCATCGCCGGCGCGACCACGATCGTGCGCAGCTTGAGCCTGATGTTGGTCAAGCGCACCGTCGAGCCGCGCATGCTGCCGCCGCGCCGCGCCTGACCCAACGGCGGCGTGCTAGCGTCGCCGCATGGATCTTTCGCTCCGCGGAAAAATCGCGATCGTCACCGGCTCTTCGCGGGGGATCGGCCGCGCCATCGCGCTCGCGCTCGCGGGCGAAGGCTGCCGCGTCGTCCTGAGCGCGCGCACCCTGCCGGCGCTCGACGCAGCCGTGACCGAGGCGCAGCGTCTCGCCGAGCCAGCCGGCGGCGACGCGATCGGCGTCGCCTGCGACGTGACCACGCCGGCCGGCGTCGCCGCGCTCGTCGACGGCGCGCGCGCCGCGTTCGGCGGCGTCGACATCGTCGTCAACAACGTCGGCGGCTCGGGCGCGCGCGACTTCCACGACGTCGACGACGCCGACTTCGCCGCCGCGCTCGATCGCAACCTGTGGCCCGCGTTCCGCGTCTCGCGCGCGGCCCTGCCCGAGCTGCGCGCGCGCGGCGGCGGCGTCATCGTCATGATCACGTCGATCTGGGGGCGCGAGAGCGGGGGCGCGCCCGCGTACAACGTCGCCAAGGCGGCCGAGATGTCGCTCGCCAAGGCGATGGCGCGCGATCTGGCGCGCGACAACATCCGCGTCAACGCCGTCGCGCCGGGCTCGATCTTCTTCCCCGGCGGCGGCTGGGAGCGCCGTCAAAAGGCCGATCCCGACGGCATCGCCGCGTTCCTCGCGCGCGACTTCCCGTTCGGCCGCTTCGGCGCGCCCGAAGAGGTCGCCGATGTGGTCGCGTTCTTGTGCTCCGCGCGCGCCCGCTGGGTTCATGGCGCGACCGTCGTCGTCGACGGTGGCCAGGGTCACGCGTTCTGACGGTGTGCTATCATCACCGCGTGCGTGTTGGTTCGCTCGTGGTGCTCTGCGCGCTCGCGGGCTGCAACTTTCGCATCGATCCGCTGCTCGGCGGCAGCGGCGGCGGCGGTGGCGGCAGCGACGGCGCGGTGATCATCGGCGGCGATCTCGGCGACCTCGGGCCCGCCGACGACCTGGCGCATCGCGGCCCGTTCCTCGAGCTCGCCGCCGTGCCCAGCGCCTCGTCGGTCGATCTCACCGCCGACGGCAACGCCGACTGGGCGCACTGGGGCTACTCGAGCGCCAGCGACTTCGACCACAAGGCGACCGGTAACGGCCAGATCTCCAATTTCCAGCAGGTCGGCATCAACGCGCCCACGCAATACGGCGACGGGCTCGTCATCTATCGCTGGAGCGACGGCGCCTCCGGCAACGGCCAACACGCGAGCACGACCACGAACGGCACCACGACCGGCATCTACATCCTCTCGGGCGGCTTCAAGATCACCGCGCCCGCCGACACGACGGTGCGCCGCCTCAAGTTCTACGTCGGGCAGCTCGACGCCGAAGGGCAGCTCGACGCGGCGCTTAGCGACAACTCGGCGCCGGCGGTGAGCGATCATTCGTACCCGTCGACGGGCGGAACGCCGATCAACGTGACCTACGAGCTCACCTACGCGGCGACGTCGCCGGGCCAGCTGCTCACGGTCACGTGGAACGTGGTGAGCACGCAGCCGTTCGGCAACATCACGATGCAGTCGGCGTCGCTGCAGGCGCCGGTCTTCTGATCGCGCGGGCTACGCGCCGATCGCGTGCAACAAGTCGGCGGAGAGCTTGCCCACGGCGATCTCCTGCGCGAAGCCGATCTGCTCGAGCTGCCAATCTTCGCCGACGAGCACCTCGAGCGTGCCGCCCGGCATCACCACCTTCACCTCGCGATCGGTCAGCCCCGCGCGCACGCACGCCGCCGCCACCGCGCAGCTCGATGTGCCCGACGCCAGCGTCCAGCCGGCGCCGCGCTCCCAGATGAGCGCGCGCACGATCGAGCGATCGATCGGCTGGATCAGCTGCACGTTGGTGCGCCGCGGAAACTTCGGATGGTTCTCGACGAGCGGTCCGTACTTCTTCGCGCTCGCCTCGTCGAACGGCGCATCGAAGATCACGCAGTGCGGGTTGCCGACCGACAGGCTCGTCGTCGAGAACGTGCGATCGCCGACGGTGAGCGGCTGCTCGGTCCACTCGAAGGTGACGCCGCCCATCGACATGCGCATGACGCTGCGATCGGTTTGCCGCTCCACCAGCGTCGCCGACACCGGCCCGCCGATCGTGTGCATGCGCAACGTGCCGCCCGCCGGCGCGTAGCCGTGGTCCATGCAGAACTTGGCGAAGATGCGCGTGCCGTTGCCGCTCTTCTCCGCCTCCGAGCCGTCGGGGTTGTAGATGCGCACCGCCGCGTCGAAGCCGGCCGGCGCGGGCACGCGCTCCAGAATGCCGTCGGAGCCGACGCCGGTGTGACGATCGCAGATGGCGACGACGCGCGCCGGCGTCAGCTCGACGCCGAAGCGCTCGCCGTCGACGACGAGGTAGTCGTTGCCGAGGCCGTGGCCGCGAACGAACTCGTGTTTGCCGAGCATGCGGCGCATAATCTACACGAATGACGGTGGCGGCGGCGATCCTGGCCGGCGGACGCGGCAAGCGCATGGGTGGCGCGCACAAGGGGCTCGTGTGCGTCGGCGGCACGCCCATCGTCGCGCGCCAGCTCGCGGTGCTGGCGCCGCTCATCGCCGAGCGCATCGTCGTCGCCGGCGATCCGACGCCGTACGCCGACTTCGACGCGCGCCTCGTGACCGACTTGCATCCCGGCGCCGGGCCGCTCGCCGGGCTCGAGTCGGCGCTGGCGGCGACGACGGCCGATTCGCTCTTGGTGTTCGCGTGCGATCTGCCGTTCCTCGACGCGGCGCTGGTGACCGCGCTGCGCGACGCGCCCGCCGCCGAAGCCGTGGTCGCGCGGCTCGGCGGCAAGGCGCAGCCGCTGGCCGCGCGCTACGGCAAGTCGATCCTGCCGCGCGTGCAGCGGCGGCTCTCGCGCGACAAGCTGCGCATGCTCGATCTCGTGGCCGAGCTCGATCCGGCGTGGCTCGACTTCCCCGCCGGCACGCGCGCGCTCTACAACGTGAACACGCCCGAAGAGCTGGCGCGCGCCGAAGAGCTGGCGAAACTGTGAAGCGAGCCCGCGGCGCTACTTGTTCTTGAAGGCGACGCGCGGCCGCGCCATCGGCACGGTCTTGTCGATCGAAGGCGCGTCCTTGTCCATGACGTAGACACGCTCTTCGGGCGCGAGCTTCTTCGGCGGATGCGCGCCCTTCGGCGCGTCCGCGAACGCGGTCGCCGAAAACGCGAGCAGCCCACCGATCAATAGCGCCTTCACGTCGCGGAGCCTACACCCGCCTACCCGATAGGCGCAAGTTTCGAGTGCGACCGCTGACGCCGCCACTCCCCGCCTGCCTCACGGCGACCGCAGGCTACACCGGACTACACGGCCGTTAAGCTAGCAGAACCATTGTAGGCCTGCGCTGGTCCGCGGCTTGCGATGGTGCGCGGGCATGCGGTTTTCGAGGGGCCTCGTTCTGCTACTCGCCATTGCCGGCTGCCAGCCCGACGCCATGGGTCCGCCGCTCGAAAACAGCGGCAACGTGCCGTCCACGCCGTCATCGGAGGGTAGCGGCGACGGGACCCAGTGCTCGGCGCCGACGCTGACGCCGATGGATCCGTCGACCTTCCCGCCCTGCGGCGCGGCGGTCTGCGCCGATTCGCCGAACGCGCACTGCGTGCCGACGTCGATGGTGCCGGCGAGCGTGGCCGCGCAGCTGGCGCAGTGCTCCGACGGCGCCAGCTACTGCGTGCCCGACTCGTTCATCAGCTCGGGCGGCGCCGCGCCGCCGACCTGCCACTCGCTCAACAATGCCGACGGCGTCTGCTTGAGCGTGTGCGTGCCGCAGGTCAAGCAGTACGAGTCGCTCTTGCCGCAAGACAGCTGCGCCAGCGACGAGCGCTGCGCGCCGTGCATCAACCCGCTCAACAACATGGCGTCGGGCGCGTGCGACATCGGCAAGGTCGCCTGCACGAGCGCCGACGGTGGCGCGCCGACGACGCCGACGCAGCCGGCGCCGCCGGCCTGCCCGTACTCGGGGCCGCCGCTCCTCGACGTGACGACGCTGACCGCGTGCGGCGACGGCGCGCATTGCGTGCAGACGGCGCTGGTGCCGGCGTCGATGGCGTCGCAGCTCGTCGCGTGCCCGTCGCCGGCGAACACGCTGTGTGCGCCCGACGTGTTCATCGTCTCGGCGGGCAACTACATCCCGAAGACCTGCGCGTCGCTCGACGCCGCCGAAGGGCGCTGCCTCAACGTCGTCATCCCGCAAGTGAAGTCCGAGGAGGCGCAGCTCACGCAGGACGTCTGCGAGACGTACGAAAAATGCGTGCCGTGCTACTCGCCCATCGACGGCAGCGACACCGGTGCCTGTCATCTGTCGTGCGACCCGGGGCCGACGAAGCCCAAGGTCGTCTTCCAGGACTGCTGCAAGATGAACAACGTCGAGTACGGAAAGTGCGTGCCGAAGACGATCATCCCGACGGAGCTGCAGTCCGATCTCGACGACGACAAGTGCACCAACAAGGACACCGACCTCTGCGTGCCCGATGAGAACCTGCAGGCGACCTTCAAGCCGCCGGCGTGCACCGGCCAGGGATTGATCGGCGGCGCGTACACCGGCGTGTGTCTCTCGAAGTGCCTCGACTTCGGCTTCATCCAGTCGCTCGGCATCTCGCAGGGCTCCTGCGACAACCTGCACGACTGCGCGCCTTGCACCAACCCGCTCACCGGCCAGCCCACGGGCGCGCCGGGGTGCCCGTCGACGTAAGCCATGCGGACGAGGGGAGCAGTCATCGTCGCGCTCTGCGCGGCGGCGCGAGTGGTGTATGCGGGCGGGCTCGAGATTCCCGACAACGGGACCGAGGCGCTCGGCCGCGGCGGCGCGTTCACGGCCAAGGCGGATGACGCCACCGCGCTCGAGTACAACGTCGCGGGCCTGGCGCGGCAGCGCGGCACGCGCGTGCTCTTCGACGGCAACATCGTGTTGTCGACGCTCGACTTCACGCGCGCGGGGAATTATCCCGATGCGCCGTCGGCGACGACGCCGTGGGGCGGACAGCCGTTTCCGACGGTGCACAACACCGGCGGGCCGTTCTTCGCGCCGTTCGTCGGCATCTCGTCGGACCTCGGGCTCGATCGCTGGACGTTCGCGGTCGGCGTGTTCGGGCCGTCGTCGGTGGGCAATCGCACGTATCCCCTATCAGTGGGCGGCTTGCCGAGCCCGGCGCGTTACGATCTCGTGCAGGCGCTGCCGCTGGTCGTCTTGCCGACGGCGGCGGCGGCGGTGCGCGCGACGCGCTGGCTCGACATCGGCATCGCGCTGCACGTCGCCGTCGCCAAATTCGATCTGACCAGCGTGTCGTTCACCGACATCTCCAAGGGCGTGTGCCCGAACGTCGAGTACCAGCCGTGCGATTCGACGAACCATCTCACGACGACGGGCGCGACGGCGACGGCGGCGCTCGGGCTCATGATTCATCCGGTGCCGTTCTGGTCGATCGGCGCCAACGTGCGCGGGCCGGTCTATTTGAACACGTCGGGCACGGTGGCGGCGACGGCGCCGTCGGCGGTGCCGATGCAGATCGCCTCCGAGCCGGCGACGTTTTCGACGAACCTTCCGTGGACGGTGCGTCTCGGCACGCGCCTGATGAAGCTGCGCCAGGACGGCTTCGAGGTCGCCGACGTCGAGGTCGACGGCACGTGGGAAAACTGGAGCGGCGCGCAAGGTGACGGGCCCAAGGTCAACATCCCCGAGCTCTCGATCTTCTCCGACATCCATCCCACGATCGTCCATCACTACCAGGACACCTTCTCGGTGCGGCTCGGCGGCGCCTACAACATCGCGCTGCCGGCGGGCGTGCTCTCGTTGCGCCTCGGCGGGTACTACGATTCGTCGGCGACGGCGCCGAAGGACACGCGGCTCGATTTCGACACGTTGTCGAAGCTGGCGGTGACCGGCGGGCTCGGCTATTCGGTGCACGGCTTTACGATCAACGCGGCCTACGCGTACGTGTACGAGTTCGATCGCACGGTGACCAACGGCGACATTGCGCCGGTCAACGGCGCCGCCAACGGCGCGTCGGTCGACGATCAAGGCAACCCGCTGCCGGCGGTGAACAACGGCAAGTATCACGGGCGCACGCAGATCATCTCGATCGGCTTGACGCTGCGCTTCGACGAGCTCGTCGGGCGCAAGCATCGCGCGCGCTGGCCCGACGACGATCAGGCGCGCGCGACGACGCCGGCGCGGCCGATGCTGGCGCGTGCGACGGCCGTGCGTCCTGATGAGCGTGACGACGCGAGCGCTGCGCCGGCCGGCACGAGCCCGGTGCAAAGCGAGCCCGAGAGCGACGTGGCGCCGGCGATGACGTTCGCGCCCGAGCGCGTGGGGCACCAGCGCGCGGTGCCGAAGAAGAAGCCCCATCATCCGAAGCACCAGGCGCGCCGTTCGCGGTAGACCGCTTGCGGATTGAAGCGAGCGTAGCGAGAAGCGCGATGGCGCGTCGAGCTTGGGCGCGTGAGGAGCGAGCACCGCACGAATCCTTGCCGTATTTGGAGGAGCGCAGCGACGAGCCCGCCGAAGATCGGCCGTCAGCGTGCTTCGCAGTGGATCGATTCAACCCGGAAACGGTCTAAAGTCGCCACGTGCTCGGGCGCGCGCGCTATCCGCTGACGCTGTGGCTGGGCACGCACGCCGCGATCGTCGCGGTCGCCGGGCTCAGCATCTTTCTGTGGCCGCACATCTACACGGCCACCGGCGCGGTGACGCCCAACGTCGGCTTTCTCGACGGGCTGTGCGCGTGGGATTGCCGCTGGTACGCGCAGCTCGCCGAGCGCGGCTACGACCGCGCGTTCTTGACCAACTTCTGGCCGCTCTTGCCGTGGCTGGCGCGGCCGCTCGTGTGGCTACACGTGCCGTCGATGGCCGCGGTCGTGATCGTGGCCAACGCGGCGTCGCTGGTCGCGTTCGTCGCGATCCATCGCGTGTTCGAGCTCGTCGCCGACGAAGCGGCGGCGCGCGCGGGCCTGCTCCTCTTCGCGGTCTATCCCTTCGCCTTCTTCTTCGCGGTCGGCTACACCGACGTGCTCATGGTCGCCGCCAGCGCCGGCGCGATGTGGCTGGCGCTGC
>DASXOU010000093.1:0-3537 GCA_036494045.1 Polyangia bacterium
CCAGCCGCCGCAGATCCTCGGCGACCTTCATCGACTGATCGCGGCTCGTCTCCGGCAGCGTCAGCGCGAACTCCTCGCCGCCATAGCGCGCGAACACTTCTTCCTTGCGCACGCGCGTGCGCACGCGCCGCGCCAGCTCGCGCAGGACATAGTCGCCGGTCAAGTGGCCGTGCTCGTCGTTGATCTTCTTGAAGTGGTCGATGTCGAACATCACCAGCGACAGCGGCCGCTGATGGCGCGTGCAGCGCGGAATTTCCTTCTCGAGGTTCTCGATGAAGTAGCGCTTGTTGAACGCCTGCGTGAGACCATCGATGATGGTCATGCGATAGATTTCCTCGTGGTACGCAGTCTCGATGTTGCCACCGACGAGGAATTTGAAGATCGCGTTGCCGATTTTCAGCAGATCGCCGTCGCGCAGCGAGTACTGCGTGATCTGCGCGTCGTTGACGTAGCTGCCGTTGGTCGAGCCGAGGTCGGAGACCGCCCAGCCGTTGCCCGCGCGCGTGACCTTGGCGTGGCGGCGCGACACCGAGTCGCGATCGACCTGGATGTCGCAGTCGGCACCGCGGCCGATGGTGATCTCTTTGGCGCCGGCGAGCTCGTAGCGCTTTCCGAGCTCGGCACCGGCGGGATAGATGAGGACCAGACACGCCTGTTCGGGGTCCGAGGCCTGTTTCTCGACGGGCCGTATCTGCGTGATGCGTGTCTTCCAGTCTTCCATTAGGCGGGAGGCGGACACGCGGCTCGGGCGCGAGTTGCCTCGTACATTTTTACCCCGCCGCGTGGCGACCTGTCAACGTGACGGCACGTCGGGAAAACAGCTACGGTGTATGCGAGTGAGCGGCGGCGTGCACAGCGATTCCGAGGCGTTTTCGTTTTGCGACGGCGATCGCGGTGTTCTGGTCGTACACGGCTTTACCGGGTCGCCGTTCGAGATGCGGCTTCTCGGCGAAGATCTGGCGCGGCGCGGCTTTGCCGTCGACGGCGTGAAGCTCGCCGGGCACGCGTCGACGACGCGCGCGCTAGCGGCGACGACGTGGCACGACTGGTACAGATCGGCGGAAGAGGCGGTCACGCGGCTACGCGTCCGTGTCGGCGGCAAGCGCGTCGCCGTCGTCGGGTTGTCGATGGGCGGCCTGCTCACGCTCGAGCTGGCGCGGCATCACGGCGATGCGCTCGCGTGCATCGGCGTGCTCGCGGCGCCGCTGTGGCTGCCGCCGCAAGCGGAGAAGTTCGCGCGCGTGACGTCGCGGCTGCCGATCGTGCGCAAGCTGGCGCTGCCCAAGCTCGCCGGCAGCGACATCCGCGATCCCGAGATGAAGCGGCGCAACGCGCGCGCGGTGCCACGCGCGGGCATGCCGCTGGCGGCGCTGGCCAGCCTCGTCGAGCTCGGCGCGCATCTGCGCGATCGGCTCGGCGACGTCAAGACGCCGACGCTCATCATGCACTCCGAGCGCGATCACACGGTGCCGTTCGAGTGCATGGACGCGATCGCGAATCGGCTCGGCACTTCGGAGTATCGGAAGATCGCGCTGCGCGAGAGCTTCCACGTGATCACGCTCGACCTCGAACGCGATAGAGTGTTCGCCGCGGTCGCCGAGTGGGTGGGCGCGTACTTGTGAAACCTGCGACGGAGGGGACGATGGCGCGCTTCGTGGTCGCGATCGATCAGGGAACCACCGGAACGACGGTGCTGGTGTTCGACGAGAAGCTGGAGCTGCGCGCGCGCGGCTATCGCGAGTTCGAGCAGCACTTTCCCAAGCCGGGCTGGGTCGAGCACGATCCGGAGCAGATCTGGCAGTCGGTAACGGGCGCGCTCACCGACGCGCTGCACGCGTCGGGTGCCGACGTCGACGCGGCGCAGGTCGTGGCCATCGGCATCACCAATCAGCGCGAGACGACGCTGGTGTGGGATCGCGCGACGGGCAAGCCGCTGCATCGCGCGATCGTGTGGCAGGATCGGCGCACCGCCGACATCTGCGCCAAGATGAAAGCGGCGTGGCTCGAAGAAGAGTTCAAGCGCGCGACCGGGCTCGTGCTCGATCCCTATTTTTCGGGCACCAAGCTGCAGTGGCTGCTCGACAACGTCGAGGGGCTGCGCGCGCGCGCCGATCGCGGTGAAGTGTGCTTCGGCACCGTCGACAGCTATCTCGTGTGGCGGCTGACCGGCGGCGCGGCGCACGTGACCGACGTGTCGAACGCGTCGCGCACGCTGCTGTTCGATCTGCACACGCTCGATTGGAGCGCGCGCTTGTGCGATCTGTTGCGCGTGCCGCGCGCGATCCTGCCCGACGTGCGCGGCTCGTCGGAGCGCTACGGCGAGACGCGCGGCGTGCCTGGATTGCGCGACGGGATCCTGGTGTGCGGCATCGCCGGCGATCAGCAGGCGGCGCTGTTCGGGCAGGCGTGCTTCGCCGTCGGTGACGCCAAGTGCACGTACGGCACCGGCGCGTTCATGCTCATGAACACCGGCGCGCGCGCGGTGCCGTCGCAAAATGGGTTGCTCACCACGGTCGCGTGGAAGCTCGGTGACGACGTGGTGTACGCGCTCGAGGGCTCGACGTTCATCGCCGGCGCGATGGTGCAGTGGCTGCGCGATGGGCTCGGCGTGATCGCGGCGGCGCGCGACATCGAGGCGCTGGCGGCGTCGGTGCCGGATTCGGGCGGCGTGGTCGCGGTGCCGGCGCTGGCGGGATTGGGCGCGCCGCACTGGCGGCCCGAGGCGCGCGGCATCATCACCGGGTTGACGCGCGGGACGACCAAGGCGCATCTGGCGCGCGCAGTGCTCGAGGGCATCGCGCTGCAGATCGCGGATCTGTTGGGCGCGATGCAGGCCGACGCGGGTGTGCCGGTGCGCGCGCTGAAGGTCGACGGCGGCGCCAGCGCGAACAATCTGTTGATGCAGTATCAGGCGGACGTGCTCGGCTGCGAGATCGTGCGGCCGGCGCTGGTCGAGACCACGGCGCTCGGCGCGGCGCTGCTCGCCGGCATCGCGGCCGGCGTGTGGAAGGACACCGGCGACGCCGCGCGCGCGTGGAAGGAAGAGCGCCGCTTCAAGCCGTCGCTGCCGCAGGCCACCGTCGAGGAACACAAGCGCCGCTGGAAAGCCGCCGTCGAGCGCGCGTAAGAAGCTTCACAGAAGATCAGAAGATCAGAAGCAGAACCAAACAGTCGTTGGTTTTCTTCTGAACTTTTGATCTTCCTGTGAAGTTTTCCTTAGACACCGATCGAAGCGATTTGGTTCCCTGACGAATAACGCGCGCGTGGGGCTCGTTATGCCTACGTGTCACGGATTCCGCGCCGGCGCGTGTCGGTAGCGCCACAGCCGCTTCGCAGGTTGTGCGGCGACGCACGCGCGTTCGTCCCAAGGCCGCGCCGTCCGCGGGTTTCAAAGAGCGTGACCTTTCGCAGAACTTTCGGCCCCCCGTTTGCGTCTGTACGAGTGTCGAAACCAAGAGGGGTAAAGACGATGGGCGCTCTCAAGCTGCAACCGCCTTTCGATTACGCGCTGCTCGCCGATGGTCCGCTGCTCGAGCG
>DASXOU010000094.1:0-6967 GCA_036494045.1 Polyangia bacterium
AAGGCCATGAAGACGCCGGGGTCGCCGTGCTGGAGGGCGCCGTTGGCGAGGAACTCCATGGCGAAGAGCGTCTTGCCGCAGCCGGCGCCGCCGCAGACCAGCGTCGGCCGGCCGCTCGGCAGGCCACCGCCCGTGATCTGATCGAGCCCGTCGATCCCCGACGGTGATTTGGCGAGCTCGTGGATTGCGGAGGCGCGCGCACCGTTGGTGTGCGGGCGTGCGTGGTGACGGACTTTCGCGATGCCGCGGCCGTTCCGGCCATCGGTCGATTTTGTCACGGGTAACCCTTGGCGTTGGAAGTGGTCGAAGCGTGGAGTGCTTCGATGTCAGACATTCTAGCCAAGGCGAATGGGTAAACGCCGTGAAAATTCACACGTGCGTTCTATGCACGTGCGTTGCCCGCGGCAAGGGGCACGGCTTTACCCGCCGTTGATGTTGGCGTCGAAGGACGAAGCTACTGGATCATGACGTTGTTGATCGGGAGCACCGCTTCGCCGGCGGGGTAGCCGTAGCTGACCCAACCGGTGTTGGTGTCGACGCTGCCCCAACCCCAGACCCAGACGCCGAACTGCTGCGTCGAGTCCATCACGTGAACGCCGTTGTTGCAGGTTCCGATGCCGGGGTTCCAGTGATCGACCAGCTTCTCGAACGCGATCTGGTATTGGCCCGAGGTGCCGACCGCCTGCCAGTCGGCGGACGGAATCGTGCCGAGGCAATCGAGGGTGACGTCGGCGAAGGCGCCGTTCACCTGTTGCCGCGTCACCGTCAGCATCGTGAACGGATACGTCGGATCGGTGAAGAAGACGTAGTGCGACAGATATTGCGGCGGCGGCACGATGCGCACGAAATCAGGATCGCCCCAGCCGCCGGCCCAGTTCGGATCGTAGTCGCTGGCGGTCGTGTCGTCGTCGCCGGCGCCGGTCATGTACGTGAACAGCGCGAACGGATGATCGCTGTCCTGGCTCTTCACGACGAACGCGGCGGTGGTGCGGATCTCGATCATCTTGCCCTGATCGATCGTCGCCGCGCCCAGGTTGGCCGGCTCGTAGGTGAGCTGCGTGCCGTCGACGGCGCCGTAGATGTGGAAGACGCGCGGATCGGGCGTGCCGTCCGGCTTACGCGTGCCGTGCGGCGCCGCGACGTACTCCGAGCCGAGCGCGGTCACCGGCGTCAGCATCTGCTCGCCGTGATCGCCGCAGCAGCGATCGATGTCCATGATCTGGTGACCGCCGAACACGCCGACCGGCGCGCTCGAGGTGATCGCGCTGCCCGACAGCGGATCGGACTGCGTGAGCTGCACGTACTGGCCGCGATTGAGCGTGATCGACCAGGGCGCATTCGCCGTTCCGGCGGCCACGCCCGGGCCGGCGGCGATGTTCGACAAGGGGCGCATGCCCACCACGGTCCCGTCTTCGAGCGCGACGATGTCGTGCGACGGACCGCCGACGTTGATCGGGATGCCCATCGCCGGATCGTCCCACGCGCTGACCGCGATGTAGTTCGATTGCCACGCGCTCGTCGGAATCAGGAGCGAGGCGCCGGTCGCGGCCGCATTGCCGCCGCCGTAGGGCAGCTCTTGATAGGCGACCACCGGCGAATCGGTGGTGATGTGGAATGCGCTGCCGACGCCGGTGCCGTGAACCTGCACGCCGGTGCCGAGCGCAGCGGGCACGGGGCAGGCCACGTTGCCGAGATCTTCGATCGCGCCCGAGCCGTAATCGAGGAAGAGGATGGCGACGGCGCCGGGGGCGAGGCCGCTCTGCGGATCGTAGGCCTGATAGGTCAGCGACTGGCCGCTGCCGACGGGCAGCTTGCCGAACTGCGCGAGATCGATCGCCTGCCCGTTCCAATCGACGGAGACGTGCGCGGGATCCATCGACACGTTGGCCACGAACACCGCGTAACAGGCGTCGTAGGGCGGGCCCGAGGCGCCGTCCATGTCGACCGTGTAGTACTCGCAGCCGATCGACGAGTGGTTGGCGTTGGCGGCTTGACACGACGCCGAGCACGAGTTGCCGCTGCAGGTGCCGGCGCCTCCGCCGGCACCCCCGCCACCGTTGTCGATGCCGCCCGAGCCACCACCGCCGGTGCCGCCGTTGCCGCCGCTGCCGCCTCCGCGACCTTGCGGCGGGGCACATCCGACGAACAGCGCAACCGAGATCCACGCTATCGCTCGCATCGGGAGGATTGGTTCCGCGACGCGCCGACGCAGGCCAAGTGTATCCGGAAGGATCCGATCAGCCCGCCTGTTGCAGGAGGTCCGACCAGCGCGTCTTGGCCTCGGCGTACTGCGGCTCGGGCAAGCCGAAGGTGCCGACGATGAAGTTGACGTAGGCGCCCTTTGCCGTGCCGTGCACGGTCAGGCTCACGAGCGCGTCGCCGAGCTCGGCGACGCTGGCGACGATGAGATGGCCCGGCTCGACGGCGATGATCTCGCCGCCGATCTTCTGGCCGCCCGCGGTCGTCGCTCGGTAGCGCGCGCCGGGGCGCAGATCGTCGGCCGCGATCCCGAGCAGCCGCTGCAGCGCGGCGAAGGTCTCGTCGGCCGGCCGCGGCGATGCCCAGTAGCGGAGGATGGTGCGGCGCGGCTTGCCCGCGTGATGCTCGAGATAGAACTTGAGCGCGAACAGGAACATCTCCCAGCCGACCTTGGTGCCCTCGTCCATGCTGTCCCAGTCGGCGCCGGCCGGCAGCCCCGATTGCACGAGCTTGACGAGCGTGCGCCCGCCGCGCGTCTCGATCTCGAAGTCGACGACGATCGCGCTCCAGTCGGTGGCGGTCTCGTGGCCCGGCTTGCCGACGGTCAGCCGCCGGCCCGGTTCCCACTTCAGGTTCTGGTTGCCGACGTCTTGCCCTTCGCCCCACGAGACCCAGTTCTCGCCCCCGGCGCGCGGCTCGACGCGCGCCTCTTCGGCGTACCAGCGCGTCAGCCCTTCGCCGGTGCTGATGGCCTTCCACACGGCTTCGGGCGGCGCGTCGATCTCGATCTCGTGGGTCTGCGGCGGGCGCTTGGTTTTGTCGTCGCTCATGGTTTTTCCCTCTCGGTTCGGGCTTGCAGGGTCGGGTTCAAGGTGATCGTCAAGCGGTGGGCGCGGCTGCGCGGATCGTCGGGCGCGGCGTGGCGCGCGACCAGCCGCGCCACCGCCGCCGTCAGCCCCTCGACGAAGGCGCGGTAGTCGTCGGGCGTGGGAAAGCGGATCTCGCTCTGCAGCGTCGTGGTCACGAGGCGCTTGCCCGCGGCGTCGGCGCGCGCGCGCAGCTCGGCGACCTCGGACGCGACTGCCGAGGCCGCGGCGATGAGGTGCGCGCTGGCGAAGCCGTGCCCTTCTTGATCGGCGCGCAGCTCGGGCGGCGCCGCCGCGTCGGCGCGCGGGAACGAGACGCGCGAGGTCAGGCGCATGATGCGCTCGGTGCAGCCGCGCCGCTGCCGCGCTTCCTGCATCTCGATGAAGCCGGCGCGCTCGAGCTCGCGCAGGTGGTAGTTCACCTGCTGGCGCGGCAGGCCGAGCCGGCGCGCCAGGCCGCTGGCCGACTCCGGCTGCTGCAGCCCGCTCAGGAGGCCGAGGCGAAACGGCGACAGCGCCGCGGCGGCGTGGCGGACGTGACGGCGGCTTCGTTGGCGGGCGCGGCGGGCCATGCGTTCCAGGACCGCTTGTCGCATTTGACAAATTATTTGTCAATAGCTCGACGCGGAATTGTTTCGCACGGCGCGCGTTAGGATGGAGTGATGGACAGCGCGCATTTGACGCGGCTGGTGGAGCGGCTCGATCGCGGCGATGACGCTGCGCATGCCGATTTCGTGCGCCTCCTGCGCGCGCAGGGCACGCCGCTCGTCGAGCCGGTCGCCGATACGCGCAGCGAGGTGCTGGTGACGTTCGTGTATCGCGATGCGCAGGCGCAAAAGGTGCTCGTGATGAAGGGGCCCGAGGATCCGCGCGACGCGATGCTTTCGCGGGTGCGCGCTACCGATCTATGGGCGCGCAGCTATCGCATGCCGGCCGAGGCGCGCTTCATGTACTCGTTCGCGCCCGACTTTCCCGACCAGCCGCCGCCGCCCGCCGAGATGGCCGAGCTCGAGCGGACGCTGCGCGCCGATCCCTACAATCGCAAGCGCGTGTGGACCCAGCAGTCGTTGTGCGAGCTGCCGCTGGCGCCGTCATCGCCGTTCACGCGGATACGGCGCGAGCTGCCGGCGGGGCAAGTGCACGCGCACGAGATCGCGAGCGCGCGGCTCGGCAACAGGCGCAACGTTCACGTCTACACGCCGCCCGGCTTCGACGTGACGCGTGGACCCTACCCTCTGTGCGTTCTGTTCGACGGGATCGATTATCTCGCGGCCATTCCGACGCCGATCATCCTCGACAACTTGATCGCGCAGAGACTGCTGCCGCCGACGATCGCGATCTTCGTCGATCCCGTCGATCGCATGCGCGAGCTCTGTCTCGATCGCGCATTCGCCGACGTGGTGGCGCACGAGATCGTGCCGTTCGTGCAGCGCCGTTATCACGCGAGCGCCGATCCGCGCGCCAACGTCGTCGCCGGGTTCAGCGCCGGCGGCGTGACGGCGGTATGGTCGGCGCATCTGTATCCCGATGTGTTCGGCAATGTGCTGGCGCAGTCGGATGCGCGCTTTCCCTCGCCGAGCGGCGTCGACGTCTACGAGGTCGTGGCGCACGAGATCGCCGACGCGCCACCGCGCGAGACGCGCTTTCACCTCGAGGAAGGTCACCTTCGCCCGCTGGCGACGCCGTTTCGTCATCTGCTGCCGGTGCTGGAGTCGAAGGGCAATCGCGTGACGGTGCAGACCTTCATCGGCGGGCATCACACGTCGAGCTGGCGCGTGCGGCTCGGCGATGCGCTGGTGGCGCTCCTCGGCAAGGCGCGCCCGCGCGACCTCGAGCCGCGCCTGCCGACGGACGATCTCGCGATCGAAGATCGCGGCGCCAGCCTGACGATGCAGGTGCTGCGCGCGGTCATGACCGACGCCGACGAAGGCGCACTCTCAGCCTTTGCCGACGCGCTCGACGGCGGCCGGCGAGTGGATGCGAACACGCTCGCGAACCTCGGCTTCGCGCTCCTCTACGATGTCGCCGCGCCGCGCGCCGCCATCGCCGTATTTTCCGCGTGCGCGACGCGATTCCCGTCGCCGGCGGCGCAGGCCAACCTCGACGAAGCGCAACTCGTGCTCGACGCCTCGGGGATGTTATGATGGGCGACGATGCGAGGTCTGCTCGTCCTGGGTGTACTCATGGCAAGCATGTCGCCGCGCGTGGTCCTGGCGCAGGTCATCGATCCCGACGAGGAGGCCGCGCGCCGGCACTTCGAGCGCGGGTTGACCCACTACGACGCGGGCGAATACCAGGCGGCGCTCGACGAGTTCGACGCGGTCAAGCGGTTCCGCGACTCGCCGGCGCTCGACTACAACATCGCGCGCTGCTACGACCGGCTCGAGCGCTATCCGGAGGCGGTCGCGGCCTACGAGCGATACGTGACGCAGAAGCCCGACGCGTCCGACGCAGCGGAGATCAAAGAGCGCATCGCGATTCTGCGCAGCCGGCTGGCGCCGCAACCCGTCGCGCCAGCGCCAGCGCCTGCGCCTGCGCCTGTCCCTGCGCCTGCCCCTGCGCCAACGCCACCGCCGACGCCGGCGGCGGCGCCTGTAGTGATCGCGCCTGCCTCCACGCCCGTCGACGAAGGCGCCCGGCCACGCCCGATTCGCCGCTACGCCGCCGCCATCGCCGTCGGTGCCGGAGCCGTGGTGGCAGCGGCGATCGGCGCGGGCCTCCTCGGCTCGGTCAAGCACGACTACGACGCGGCGCTCGGCCCCTCGGGCTGTCGCCCGTGTAGCGACGATCAGATCGCGCCGCTCCAGCATCGGGCCGATGCCGGTTACGCCCTGTTCGGTGTCGCCGGCGCGCTCGTCGTCGTCGACGTCGCGCTCATCGCCGTGCTCGTCGCTCGCGGCAAGCGGCCCAGCGCCGCGCGTGCGCAGCTCGTTCGACGGTGGCAATGAGGCGCGCGACCGTTCGCTTCGCGACGCTGTGCCTCGCCGCGCTGCCGCTGGCCGGCTGCTTCGACTTCGATGCGCTTCGTCAGCCGCTCGACGGCGGCGCCCCGAGCGGCGACGATCTGGCCGGAGTCGGGAATGTAGATCTGGCGAACCTCGGCGACGTCGGCGACCTCGCCGAAGCGGACGCCGGCAGCCTGGCGCCGACGCCGCGCCTCGTCGCGCAAGCCTGGTTCTCGAACTTCAGCGGGATCACCTACGCGTCGACGGTGGGCATGACGCAGACCGGGTTCGAGATCCCGACCGCTGGTATCGTCGACGGCGATCTCGTCCTCTTCATCGCCAGCATCGACAACGGCAGCAACAACCTGTGGCCCGATCCGATCGCCCCCGGCTTCACCCAGATCGCGCAGGCCTACTACGGCTCGGATGGGCAGACGTTCGTCGTCGCCTACAAGATCGCCAGCGGCGAGCCGCCCAAGTACACCGGCACCTATGGCTCGGGCAACGGCAGCGGCTCGTCGGCGATCGCGCTCATCGCGGTGTCGGGCGCCCGCAGCGTCATGCCGATCGACAACTCGCTCGCCAGCTTCTCGTCGGCCGCCGGGATGAGCCCGGTCGACGGCGAAGCGGCCGGGTTGGTCACGACCGCTGCCAACTGCACGCTGGTGCTCGCGGGCGGTGTCGATTGGCTGGGGCAGTCGGGCACGAACACGTTCACGTTGCCGAGTGGGTTCAAGTCGCTGTCGCAGCTCGGCGACCACGGCACGCTCGCGTGGGACTGGACCTCACAGCAGGTCTCGTGGGGGACGCAGCCCGCGGCCGGCGCCACCGGCGCGATCGACTGGTCGGCGCTGGGATCGTACAACGGCCAGTCGTGGACCGTGCTCGTGGCCGTCGCACCCTGAGGCTCCGCCACTACTAGGCGCTCGGGTGGCGCGCGCGCGCGATCATCGGCGG
>DASXOU010000095.1:0-3569 GCA_036494045.1 Polyangia bacterium
CCTTCAGCGCCTTCTGCGGACCGGTCTCCTGCGTCGAGGTGATCGTCTGCGGCACCGGAGACGACGGCATCGACGGCGTCGGCATCGGCGAGGGCGTCTGGATCGGCTGCGTCGAGTCGAGCTGGATGGCGCCCGACTCGATCGAGATCTCTTCGGGCTCGTTGTCGATCGACGCGCGCCGGCACGCTTCGATCTCGCCCGCTTCTTTTCCGTAGTCGGCGCGGAACAGCCCGCGCACGAACTCCTGCATCTCCGACGGCTGAAACTTGTACTGCGACATGAACGCGCCGAGCTCGTCGGCGAGCTCCTTGGCCGACTGAAAGCGATCGGGCAGATCGCGCGCCAGCGCCTTCAGCACGATGCGATCGAGCGCCTCGGGCACGCGCCGGTTGAACTTCGACGGCGGCGGCACCTCGGCCTTGCGCACCTTCTCCATGAGCGCGAACTCGGTGTCGCCGCGGAACAGCTTCTCCGTGGTCAACATCTCGTGGAGGATGATTCCCGTCGAGAACACGTCGGTGCGCGCGTCGACCGGCATGCCGCGGATCTGCTCCGGCGACATATACGAGAACTTGCCCTTGAGGACGCCGATCTCGCTCGTGAACTTGAGCATCGCCTGCGCGATGCCGAAGTCGAGCAGCTTCACTTCGCCGTCGTAGCTGACGCGCACGTTCGACGGCGACACGTCGCGGTTGACGATGTTGAGCGGCCGCCCTTCGGCGTCGGTGCGCGTGTGCGCGTAATGCAAACCTTCCGACATGCGCGCCGCGATGAAGCAGGCGTGCGGCACCGGAATGCGCTGATTCGACTCCTGGCAGCGACGGAGAATCTGCGTGAGATCCTTTCCGCCGATGTACTCCATCGCGATGAAGTAGCGCCCTTCGATGCGCCCGATCTCGAACGTGCGCACGATCGAGTCGTTGTCGAGCAGCACCGCCAGCTTGCCTTCGCGAATGAACATCTCGACGAAGCGCGACTCCTTGGCCAGCTGCGGCCGCATGCACTTGATGGCGAGCACGCGATCGCCGAGCCCGGTCTGCGCGTTGCGCGCCTTGGCGCGATAGACCTCGGCCATTCCGCCGCGCGCGATCATTCCCATCAACAAATATTTACCGAACGGCGTCGGATCTTGCGGCGAACCGGGCTGCAGCTTTGTCGACGAGGAAATGTGATCCGCGGGAGACATGGGGTGGAGAGCCTGCGCGTAGCTTACCAGCTAAGCTTGGCCCGTGCGCCACCTTTGATCGTGAGCTCCACGGTTTTCTCTTTCGATCCGTCGTGACTCTTGTACGCGATGTTGTGCGTGCCCTCGGGGATGCCGACTTCGTCCCACAAGCCGATGTCTTTTCCGTCGACGCGCACGCGCGCCCACGGATCGAGCTTGGTCGACAACACGCCGAACGCGTACTTCTTGTCGGTGTCTTTTCCCGTCGCGATGTCGACGTGGAGCAGCGGCACGATGTGATACTGCTCGTTCTCGAGCTGCACGACGTACTTGCCCGGCGGCAGCGCGTACTTCTTGAGCGGCGTCGAGTAGCCGGTCTCGCGCCCGTTGATGTAGACCTTGCACGGGAACGACGCGTCGATGGAGAGCGTGCCGAGCACGTGATCCTTGGAGAGCGTCGCGCGCACGGTGTCGGCGATCTTGCCGTCGGGCCGCACGCGCAAGTAGTCGGCGAGGAACAGCCGCTCCTGCGCGCGATCGCCGGTCTTGCCGTAGACCGCGCCGAGGAGACGATACGGCCCCGGCAGATCCGGATCGAGGAGCAGCGCCGCTTGCAGCTCGTTCACCGCCGGCTGCCAGCGCTTGGCCTGCGCGTCCTTCTTGCCTTCTTCGAAGAGTCGCTTGGCTTCGTTGGTCGCCGCGGCCGTCTTGAACAGCGTCTCGGCGAACGGCGCCGGCGCTTCCTCGAGACGCTTGGACTCCGACTCGGCGCGCGCCTTGCGCGCCGGATCGGCTTCGGGCCGCGCAGCGAAGCGGCGATATTCGCCGATCGCTTCCTCATATTGGCCGGCGAGCGTGTAAACCTCGGCGAGCCGATATTCCGGCGACGGATCGCGCGGCCGCAACGCGGCGAGGCCGCGAAAAAGCGCCACCGCGAACGGATACTCACCTTTGATCACCGCCGTCTCGGCTTCCTTCTCGAGCCAGGCGCCATCTTCGTTGGCGAGGACGGTCGTGGAGACCAATGTAGTTAAAAGAAGGATCAGGAGCAAAGCTGAGGCAGCGACGCGGGTTCTCATCGTTTGGGCGCCTTCAACTTAACACGTCCGACGATTGCTTTCGCTACAAAATTCCGATACGATAGTACGCCAAGCCCATTCTGGCCACGGTGCGCATGACGGTCCCGCAGGCAATCGTTCTGGAACGGAACAAGTTGGTGCTTCGAAGGATCGCACGCGTACTGGGATGCGCCGGCTTCGAGACAAAAACGTTCGAAGAGCCGGACAACGTGGATGCAGGCGTGTTGGAGGCGGGGAACCTGGTGATGGCGGACGCGTTCGATGCCGACCTCATCATGAAATGGCTGCGAGGCTATCCGCAGCTCAAGGCGGTCCTCTACTCGGGCGAGCCGGTCGATCGGCTGCTCGGAAAAGCGCTCGAAGAGCCGCGCCTGGTCGCGCTCATGGGCCGGCCGTCGTTCGACGTGCCGCCGCGCGAAGACGACCTGCTGCACATCGCGCGGCGCACGCTCGGCAGCGACACGGCGCCGTTCGACGCGCACCTGGCGTGGGGCGCGAGCGGCTTCGCGTTCTCGCTCACCGACGCCAAAGGGCGTGATCACGCCGTGCACGAGACGATGGCGTTCGCCGGCAAGCTGGGCGCGCCCAAGCGCGTGGGCGAGATGCTCGGCGAATTGGCGCACGAGCTCATCATGAACGCGCTCTACGATGCGCCCGTCGACGAATTGGGCAAGCCGCGCTTCGCCCACGATCGCAAGGCGGAGATCGCGCTCGGCACCGAGGACGCGGCGGTCTTTCGCTGCGGCTCGGACGGGGTGCGTATCGCCGTCGAGATCGTCGATCACTTTGGAAGGCTCGAGCGCAAGCACGTCTTCGGGGGACTCGTGCGCGGGCTCAAGGCCGGGCAGATGGACACCGCCGGCGGCGGCGCCGGGCTCGGCATGTTGGTCAGCTATCGCTCGACGACGGCGCTGTTCTACGACGTCGAGCCGCGCCTGCGCACGCGCGTGACCGGCCTCTTCGACCTGGACCTCAATCTTCGCGAGTTCCGTCTATTGCCGAAGACGATCCACTTCCCCGAGGGAACATGATGCCCACTGGTACGACCGATCCTGGCTCGAAACCAAAGCTGCGATTGGACAAGACGTCCGACGGCGGAATCACGCTCTTCAAGCTCGCCGGCACCATCGACGAGCAGTTCGAGGGCAAGAAGATCGCGTCGGGCGTCAAAGGCGGCACGCTCATCCTCGATCTCGCCGAGATCGAGCGCATCAGCTCGTTCGGCATCCGCGAGTGGGTCGACTTCATCACCTCGGTTTCGTCGAAGGTCTCGTCACTGTGGTTCGTCGAGTGCGCGCCCAAGGTCGTCGATCAGTTCAACATGG
>DASXOU010000096.1:0-5117 GCA_036494045.1 Polyangia bacterium
GGTAGGCGCTCGATCTCGAGCTCGCGACACAGGCACTGCTCATACGCCGACTCGAGCAGCCCCGGCCCCAACGCGCGGTGGACTGCGATGCAGGACCCAATGATGCGTTCTGTAAGAGTATTGTTACTCCTGAACTCTTGATCTCCCTGTTGCATGTTCTCTTATCGTGGAGACCGCGAAGAAGTTGCTAGGGCATCAGGGGGCCCATTTGCCGCAGATTACGCAGTTTTCCTTTTTTGAGCCGAAGCCGCAGCAGTCGCCGATGAAGGCGCGTTGGCGCGAGGAGCCGATCCATTTGCCGCAGACGCAGCAGTTTTCCTTTTTCGAGCCGAAGCCGTGGTCGCTGCAAAGCCGGGCGGGGATGCGGGTCGAGCCCATCCACTTGCCGCACTTGGCGCAGTTGTCCTTTTTCGACCCGAAGCCGCAGTCGCCGCACAGCATCGCCGGGTAGTGCTCGGCGCGCGCCACCGACGGGAACAGCGCCACGCCGGCGGGCACGGCGACGAGCGCGGTCAGGAACCTGCGACGCGAGAGCGAACGCGACATGAGAACCTCCAACCCGAGGGTACGACATTTCGGGCAGAATCTTCCGTCATGCGTATCGTCTCCTTGATTGCGTCGTCGACCGAGATCGTCTGTGCGCTCGGAATGGGCGACGAGCTGGTCGGCCGCTCGCACGAGTGCGACTTCCCTACGTGGGTGAAGTCGTTGCCGTCGGTGACGGCGCCGAAGTTTCCCACCGACGGCACCAGCTACGAGATCGACGAGCGGGTCAAGGCGATCGTGCAAGAGGGGCTGGCGGTCTATCGCGTCGACGCGGCCGCGCTCGCGGCGCTGCGGCCCGACGTCATCATCACGCAGTCGCAGTGCGAGGTGTGCGCGGTGTCGACCAGGGACGTCGAGGCGGCCGTGTGTCAGATCATCGGCGCCGCTTCTGGAATTGCCCCGCGGATCGTGTCGCTCGAGCCCAACGCGCTCGACGACATCTGGCGCGACATCGCGCGCGTGGCCGAGGCGCTCGGCGTCGTCGATCGCGGGCGCGCGCTCGTCGCGCAATTGCAGGCGCGCATCGACAGCGTCGCGGAAAAGGCGCGCGCGGCGACGGTGCGGCCGACGGTGGCGTGCATCGAGTGGGTCGAGCCGCTCATGGCCGCGGGCAATTGGATGCCGACGCTGGTCGAGCGCGCGGGCGGCAAGAACCTCTTCGGCGCCGCCGGCAAGCATTCGCCGTGGATGAGCTTCGACGAGCTCGTGGCGCGCGATCCGGAGGTCATCGTGATCCTGCCGTGCGGCTACGACATCGCGCGCGCGGCGCAAGATCTGCCGCTCCTCGAGCGGGAGCCGCGCTGGCGTGCGCTACGCGCGGTGCGTGATGGGCGCGTCTTCGTCGCCGACGGCAATCAATACTTCAACCGGCCGGGGCCGCGCGTGGTCGAGTCGCTCGAGATCCTCGCCGAGCTGGTGCATCCCGAGATCTTTCCGCCGCGCCACGCGAACGCTTACATCGCCGCGGGCACGCAGGTGTAGCCGGCGGCGCGCGTCTTTGCCGGCGCCAACGCGTCGGCGGCGTGGACGCTGGCGGCGTCGATCATCGGGATCGCGCTGCCGATGGCGCCGTTGATCGCGTCGATGAAGGTCTGCGCGTAGAGCGCGTAGCCGGTGTCGGTGAGGTGCAGATCGTCGAGCGAGAGCAGGCCGTTCCAATGCGCCGCGCTCAGCGTCTCGCCGCCGACGGTGACGCCATTGCGCACGTTGGCGACGTACTGCTTGAAGTCGACGATGTGGATGTTCGAGTAGGGCGCGACGGCGGCGATGAGCGCCTGGTTGTACTGATCGGTCGCGGCGTCGATGGCGGCGGACTCGGCGTCGAACGCGGTGGTGTCCTTGCCTTCGGCGACGAGCTCGGCGCGCAACGCGACGACGTGCGGGACGAACGTGAGCGACGGCATGTTGGCGATGAAGTACTGGCCGTGCAGCTTGCCGAGCCGTTGCATCATCGATTGCAGGAGCGGCGCGACTTGTGCGATCGGCGTGATCGCGCCCGGATCGAGATCGTCGGGCGCGGTGACCGATTCGTCGAGATCGTTGCCCATGAGATCGGTCGAGAACCCGATGTCGGGATCGAGCGCCTCGACGCGATCGATCTGCGACGTCGTCTCTTGCGCGAGCGCGTCGGAGTAGTCGATCGATGGATCGTTGACGATGTGCGCGAGCAGCGCGATGGCGCCCTTGCAGCCGTTCAAGATGTCGTCGACCTTGGCGCCGCCGACGGCGACGTTGCGGTTCTTCATGGTCCAGTCGAGGCGCGCGTAGCGCAGATCGAAGTAGCCCGTCGAGGGATCGGTGGCGACGGCTTGCAGCGTGCCCGCGCCGGCGCCGGTGTTCGGGATCTGCGAGCAGTCGGGATAGAAGTCGTCGAGCTCGAGCGGCGGCGTCACTTGCGGATTGAACAGCGGCAGCCCGAGGAAGACGCCGGCGGCTTTGGCGATCTGCGCGCTCACGCCCGCGGTCTGCGTGTGCTGGTCGATGCCGTTCGACTCGGTGCCTTGCGTGAAGCTGGCGCCGAACGCCATCCACTTGAGCGGCACGTGCGTCGTCGGCGCGTCGTAGGTGAAGATGCCGTGCTGGATGGTGATGCCGTGGCTGCCGTGGATGACGATGTCGTAGTCGCCGGGCTCGGGCGCACCTTGCACGGTCACGGTCACCGAGGTCGGCGTCCAGCGCGGGTTGATGACTTGGTAGCCGGCGACGGAGAAGTAGTCGACGTCGCCGAGCGAGGCGAGATCGCCGGAGATGGTCACGTCGAGCTGACCGTAGAGCGGCGCGTGATTGGGCGTGACGGTGAGCTTGATGCCGGTGTCGCCGTAGCAGCCGGCCATTGCGGCAGTGCCAGCGACGAGGCTCAGCGCGATGAGGAAGCGCGACATGTGATACTCCTTAACACGGCATGCGCCTCCTGTGCATGACGACGCTCCTCGCCGCTGCTTGCTCGTCGACGGGCAAGCCGGCGCCGATGGACATGGGGCCGTTGGTGCATCCGATCGCGGTGCCGGCGGAGACGCAGCGCACCGGCGACGCGAGCGCCGGCTATCACGCACTCGTCAACGATGGCTACGTCGGCTGCGGTGTGCCCTATTCGGCCTACTCGCAGGTGTTCGGCGCGGCGGCGGCGGAAGATCAGATCCCCGGGCGCGACGGGGACAACGCGACGCTGCCGTACACGCAGACGGCGTTCACGCAGCCGAGCGGCGTCGAGGTGGTGACCGCGAATTGCTTATCGTGCCACGCGTCGAAACTCGCGGGCAAGGTGGTGATCGGCCTTGGCACGACGACCACGGACTTCACGGAAGACCCGTCGTCGTCGCTGGCGCTGGCGGGGATGCTGCTTTCGGATCCGACGGAGAAGATGGAGCTGGCCAAGTTCGCCGATCGCGTCTCCGCGGTCGGGCCCTATGCGCTCGCCGATACCGTCGGCGTGACGGCGGCCGACAACATCGCGGCGGTGCTGTTCGCGCATCGCGATCCGGCGACGCTGGCGTGGAGTGACACGCCGCTTTTGTCGTTGCCGTCGCCGTCGGATGCGCCGGGCGTGCCCGTCGACGTGCCGCCGTGGTGGCGCATGAAAAAGAAGAACGCCATGTTCTACGACGGCGCCGGGCGCGGCGATCAGGCGCGCATCATGATGACGGCGTCGACCTTGTGCACCGACGACGTGGCCGACGCGATGGCGATCGACGCCTACTTCGGCGACGTGCGCGCGTACATCGTGTCGCTGACGCCGCCGCCGTATCCGCTCGCCGTCGACGCGACGCTGGCGGCGCGCGGGCAAGCCGTGTTCGTGGCGACCTGCGCCGGCTGCCACGGCACCTACGGCGACGGCGGGTTGTATCCGAACCTCATGATCCCCGTCGACGAAGTGGGGACCGATGCCACGCTGGCGGGCGGCGCGGCGCAGTTCGCCGATCGCTTCGTGCAATGGTTCGCCGAGTCGTTCTACGGCCAGACGGCGCGGCTCGATCCCGAGCCCGCCTATTACGCTCCGCCGCTCGATGGCATCTGGGCGACGGCGCCGTTTCTGCACAACGGCTCGGTTCCATCGCTGGCGGCGCTGCTCGATTCGTCGACGCGGCCGGCCTATTGGATGCGCACCGCCACCGACGGCGAAGGCAACGACTTCGACGGCACGGCGATCGGCTGGTCGTATCAAGCGATCGACGCGGCGCAGGCGGCGCAAGTGGGCACGCGCGCGTACGACACCACGCGCGCCGGCTACGGCAACGGCGGCCACACCTACGGCGATGCGCTCGGCGCCGACGATCGCGCGGCGCTCCTCGAATACTTGAAGACTCTGTAGTTGGCGCTGCGCTTGCTCCTTTTTGGAGCGTGAGCGCGCGTCGCCTCGCCACCATGGCCCTTTTCGCGTTCGTTCTTCACGGCGGCATCGCACGCGCACAAGCGGATCTCGGGCACCGGACGCTCGGCACGCTCGGTCTCGACGCCGGTACGGTGCAATCGCCGGGGCTCTACGCCGTCGACGCCGTCGGGTCCTATCGCGCCGACGAGCTTGTCGATCGCAACGGCCATCGCGTTCCCATCGACGTCGAAGCGAGCGCGTTTTCCAACGTCTTCGGCGTCAACCTGACGTGGGAGCTGCCGCGGCTGCACACCTCGATCGCCGCGACCGTCACGGTGCCGGTGTCGCGCGTCTCGCTGGCGACGGACGATCCGCGCGCCAGCCTCGACGACTTCGGTCTCGGCGACGTCTACGTGCAGCCGATCTCGCTCGGGTGGCGCCCGTTCGGGCACGAGCTCAGCGTCGGCTACGCGTTCTACGCGCCGACGGGCCAGGTGGCGCCGGGCGGGCTCGACGGCGTCGGCGATGGTCAGTGGACCCACGAATTCTCGACGGGCGGAACGATCTTCTTCGATCATGGGCAGCGCTGGAAGCTGTCGGCGCTGGCGAGCTACGAGCTCCACCAGCGCAAGCTCCGCATCGACATCACGCGCGGCGACAGCGTGCAGATCCAGGGCGGCGTCGGCGCCCGGCTGGCGCGCGTCGTCGATCTCGGCGTGGCTGGCTACGCGCTGTGGCAGGTTCTCGACGATCGCGGCAGCGC
>DASXOU010000097.1:0-3105 GCA_036494045.1 Polyangia bacterium
TTCTTCGTCGGCAAGGGGCTCACCAACTTCCAGTCCGCCGGCATCGTCGGCAACCTCGATCAAGAATCGGGCGTCAACCCCGGCTCGGTGCAATCGGGCGGCCCCGGCCGCGGAATCGCGCAGTGGTCGGTCGGCGGCCGCTGGGACACGAGCGCGAACGACAACGTGCTCGCCTATGCATCGAAGCAGGGCGAGTCGTCGGGCTCGCTCAACCTGCAGCTCGAGTTCATCTGGTACGAGCTCACCACCATCGGCTACGGCTACACGAACCTCAAGGCCACCACCAACGTCACCGACGCGACTGTGGTCTTCATGGACAAGTACGAGATCTGCGGCACCTGCGATCAGACCAACCGCGTGAACTACGCCAAGGCGGTCTTGGCCGCGTATGGCGTCACGCCCGATTGGTCGGCGACCTTCGTGAGCCAGAGCTGGCCGTACGCCTCGGCGCCGGCGTTCCAGGTCAAGTGCGGGGGCAGCGTGGCGGCGAAGATCACCTTGAAGAACTCGGGTGCAAAGGCTTGGAATTCGTCGACTCGTCTCGGCACCACCGAGGCGCGCGATCGCGCCAGCATCTTCGCCGGCAGCGACTGGATCGCGACCAACCGCTCGGCCACCAGTGGCGCGGTCGCGCCCGGCAACAACGGCACCTTCGCGTTCTCGTTTCACGGACCGACGGGCGCGGACTGCAAGCCGGGCACGTACAAGGAATACTTCGGCGTAGTGCAGGACGGCGTCGCCTGGTTCAGCGACAGCGGGCAGGGCGGGCCGCCCGACAATCAGCTCGAGGCGCTCATCGACCTCGTGCCCGGCGATCCGACGCCGGCGGGCGCCGACATGGGCGACAGCGGCGGCGGCGGCAGCGGCGGCGGGCCCGGCGACGGCGTCGATGGCGGCACGATCTATTACGGCGACCTTGGCGACAACGGCGGCGGTGCGGCGGACAATCCCGAGAGCGGCGGCAGCGGCGGCAACGGCGTGGACCCGGCGCAGCACGGCTGCTCGATGTCGGGATCCACGACCGGCGACGGCGTCCTCTTGTGGCTCGTCGTCGCCGGCGTCGCACTCACGGCCGGCCGGCGCCGGAGGTCGCGAGCGTGACCGACGGGCTCGTGCCCGGGCCCATCACCACCGTCTTGGCGTTCGGCGACGTGGCCAGCTGCGCGAGCTGTTGCGTGCGCTGGAACTCGAGGATCGCCGGCGTCAGGCTCGACGACACCGTGTGGTTGTAGTCGGCGATGCCCTGCGCCTCGACGCGCTGCTCGTCGGCCTTGGACTTGGCGACCTCGAGCACGTACTTCTGTTTCAACACGTCCTGCTCCGCCTGCAGCTTCTGATCGATCGCGCGCTCGATGGCGTCGGGCAGGACGACGTCGCGGATGAGCACCGCCTCGAGCACGATGTGGCGCCCGGCGATCTTCTTGTTGAGCCCGTCGAAGATCTGGCGCTCGATCTGATCGCGCTTGGTCGAGTAGATCTCCTCGGGCGTGTACTGGCCGATCACGCGCCGTGCCTCCGAGCGCAAGACCGGCTCGAGGACGCGCGTGTAGTATTCGGGGCCGATCTCTTTTTGCAGCTGCACGACCTCCTTCGGATCGGCGTGATAGAGGATCGACGCGTCGAGCTTGATGCCGAGGCCGTTGGACGCGATCACCGCTAGCGCCTCGTCGTGGCTGGCAGTGCGCAGATCGTAGATCGACACCTGATCGCCGGAGCCGACGTAGTGCGAGCCTTCGCTGTAGGTGTTGGGCTGGGTGCCGCCGGTGGCGCTCCACAGGACGCCGACCTGGCCGGGGCCGACGTCGACGGTGGCGCAGCCCGACAGCGCGAGCGTGACCGCGAGCGTGGCGACGACGATGCATGCGGGCTTCATGGCACGACCTCCAAGTGGGTTGAGGAATCGCTCAAAACCTCGACGGTGGCGCGCGGCGACGCGACCAGCTTGGCCCACGCCTGATCGCGCTTTTGCGCGAGCACGCCCGCATCGAGCGTCGGCGCGATGCTGCGGTTGGCGGCGGCGAGACCTTCGGCGCGCGCGCGCAGACCGTCGGCGCGCTCACGGGCGACGTCGACGTCGGTCACCGCTTCGGCGGCGCGCTGCTCCCAGATCGCCGTCGCCGTGACGGTGTGCGCGAGCGCGGGCAGCTCGGCTGTGATGCCCTTGAGCTCCACCGAGTCGAGCGCGATGTGGTGCGGCGCGAGCGCGGCCTTGGCGAGCGCGATGATGCGCGCCTGCGCCGCGCGTACGGTATCGGGATCGAGCGCGTCGAAGCGATAGCCGGCGAGCACGCGGCCGACGGTCGCTTGCACGACGCGCGCGACCAGCGGCTGCACGCCGTCGGCGCCGAGCTCGCAATCGAGCGCGACCAGCTCGCCGGCGGGCAGCGTGTAGCTGACGGTCGGATCGCCCACGCGCATCGGCACGCCGTCGGCGCTGAGCGCGGTGAAGGTGCCGCCTTGCGTCTGCTCGCGCAGATCGAAGTCGTCGACGTGCGCGTCGGCGGGCAGATCGGAGACGCCTTCGTCGAGCCGCGCGTATTGGCCGGCGGCGTCGAGGACCACGGCGCCGTGGCCGGGCGCGACCGCGACCTCGACGGTGGCGCAGCCGGGCAAGAGCCCGAGCGCGACGATGACGACGATGCCGCGAGCGTCCATGGCCGGCGACATTGCGAATTCGAGGCCACGCCGCTCGGCGCGCCGCGCGCGGAGATCGCAGCGCTTCCGCTGTATGCCGTTGGAACAGGTGTCAGCGATCGATCGCGGCGCAGACGTCGAAGGGCGTGGCGGGATCGGCGGCCGTGTGCAGCGTCACGCGATAGAAGCTCGTGACCGGCGCCGTGAAGCGCGCCGGCCGATCGGGCGCCACGGCAGTGCCGGCGATCGCGGTGCCCCAGCTCTCGGGCCGTGCGCCCGCGGCGATCCACGTCCGATCCTCGTAGTGCTCGAACCATTGCGTGGAGCCGGCGACCGTCGGCGCGAAGGTGAGCGTCTCGCCGCGGCGCATGGCCACGAACCAGCCGCTGTCGTTGCCGCGCACGATGTAGTGGCTCGCGCATCGATCGATCGGGATGCGCGGCATGGTCGTATCGAAGAGCTCGCGCGGCG
>DASXOU010000098.1:0-6381 GCA_036494045.1 Polyangia bacterium
ACGAGCCCGCGTCGCCGGCGTCGCGCGCGCGCACAAGCTGCGTGAATCTTGCGCGTGGCTCGGTGAATCTTGCGCGTGCGATCGCCGGAAATTACGCCGCGCGTGCCCGTTGGCTGCGCGCGCGCCGCGAGAGCTCGACGAGCACGCCGTCGCGCAGCCCGCGCCGCGTCGCCCGCACCGCCCAGACGCCGAGCCGCTCCATCGTCTGCTCGAGGATCACCGCCGCCGGCAGGATCACCCCCGCGCGCCGCTCTTCGAACGCGCGCGCGCGCTCGCTCATCGACATGCGCGCCAGCTCGTCGACGACGCCGCCGAGCTCGTGCCGCGTCAGATAGCGCCGCGCGTCGGCGGTGGCGAACGACACCAGCGCGCGCACGCTGCCCGAGCAGCCGATCGCGGTGGCGTCCGCGCCCATCCAATCGCGCGCCAGCTTGCGATCGAGCGTACGCACCGACGCGCGCGCCGCTCCGCGCAGCGCCGTCAGATCGTCGCCCACTTCTTGCGCCAAGCGCGCGCCGCCAAGCTCGACGCTGATCGCGGCCACCGCCTCTTCGCCTTCGCCGAGCACCACTTCCGTCGAGCCGCCGCCGACGTCGATGCACAGCGCGCGCTCGTCCTCGTCACGCCCCGCGAGCACGCCGAGCGCGGTCAGCCGCGCCTCCTCGACGCCATCGATGACCTCGAGTGTCACGCCCGAGCGCTCGGCGACACGCGCCACCACCGCCGCGCGATTCTTCGCCGTGCGCAGCGCGCTCGTCGCCACCGCGCGCATCTCGGCCCGATGAAAGCGCGCCACCTCGGCGAACTCCGACATCGCGTCGCACAAGCGATCGACGACCGCCGCGCTCATCACGCCGCGCTCGAACAGGCCCTGCCCCGGCGCCACGCGCGCGCGCGCCGCGTGCACCACGTCGAGCCGTCCGTCGCGCTGCCGCGCGATCTTGACGCGCGCGGCGTTGGTCCCGACATCGATGGCGGCAAAATGCTCGCGTCGCCGTCTCATGTGGAGCGACGATAAGGGCGCGCGCGAACGCCGTCGACAGGCAAGTGCGCGACACGCGGATTTTTCACGAGCGCGTCACACGCGCGTCAGGAGCGATGCCACACCGTCGCCGCATTTGCGCCATGAGCTCGCCGACCGTTCGCGGACAAGTCACGCGTAATGACTACACTGTGAAAGCAACTCACCAAGGAGTTGCCGATGAGCCGATACCAGGTCCGAGCGCTCTCGCGAGACGATTTCGCCACCCTCATGCAGCTCGAGGACGACGTGTTCGGACGCGAGGGTGAATCGACCCTCGGCCCCTACTATGTCCGCCTCTGCTGCGAATTCTTCGCCGACAGCTGCTTTGTCGCGTTCGAAGGCGACAAGGCGGTCGGCTACATCCTCGCCTTCGTGCGTCAACAAGAGGCGTACTGCACCACGCTCGGCCTTCTGCCCGCCTATCGCGGCACGCGCGTGGTCGCGCAGCTCCTGCAGATGTTCGTCCGCTCCATGCTCGCCCTCGGCGTGCAGAGCTGCTGGTTCACCGTCAAGGAGGACAACCAGGCGGCGCGCGGCCTCCACGCCACGCTCGGCGCCGTCGAGATCGAGACACGCCACGACTTCTACGGCCCCGGCGACGATCGCATCGTGTCACGCATCGATCGCGATTCGTTCGCCAAGCTGCGCGCACGTTACGAGCGACTCGGCCTGATCGACGCCGCGCCGCTCGGCGGACCGGCCGCCGTGGTGACGCCGCCCTCGCGCGAGGAGGCAGCATGATGTTGAATGGCGCTTATCTACCCGAAGCGCGCCCGACGCTCGCCGTCACGCGGATGGCGCGCACCGGCGGTCACGTCTTCGAATCGATCGGCCGCTTCCGCATCGACGCCGCCGGCGAAGATCGCGCGCGCGCCCTCGAGCTGCGCGGCGAGCGCCTGCAGCGCGTGGCGCGCGAAGTGTGCCGCGTGCACAACTTCGAGATGCGCGTCGAAGGCGTGCTGCCCGGCAAGCCGGCGATCCTCGTCGCCAACCACGTCAGCTACGTCGACGCGCCGGTCTTGGCGTCGCTGGCACCGTGCACCGTCATCGCCAAGGGCGAGATCCGCCGCTGGCCGATCCTCGGCGCCGGCGCCGCCGCGCTCGGCGTCCTCTTCGTCGATCGCAACTCGGCGAGCTCGGGCGCGCGCGCGCTGCGCGAGGCGATGCGCGCGCTGACCGCCGGCGTCTCGGTGCTCGGCTTCCCCGAAGGCACGACCACGCGCGGCGACGACGTCCTGCCCTTCCGCCGCGGCCTGTTCGGCGTGGCGCGCATCCTCGGCGTGCCGGTCGTTCCCATCGCGCTGCACTACGCGTCGCAAGAGCTGCGCTGGTTCGGCGACACCTGGTTCTTGCCGCACTATCTGCGTACGGCGATGCGTCCGTCGTCATTGGTGCAGGTGCGCATCGGCCGCGCGATCGACCCGGCCGCGTATCACAGCGCCGAAGATCTGGCGCATCGCGTGCGCTCGCAAGTGCGCTCGATGCTGTGGCGGGTGCGCGCATGAGCGGTCAGCAATCGGCCGCGCACTATCTGCGTCATGGTCAAACCCCCTTCTTCCGCCTTCCCATCGTCGACGTCGCCAATCCCGATGCCTACGCCGCCGCCGACGCGGTGCTCCTCGGCGTGCCCTACGACGGCGGCACCACCTATCAACCGGGCGCGCGCCTCGCGCCCTATCACGTCCGCCGCGTCTCGGCCTTGGTGCAGAGCTATCACCCTGTGCATCGCACCGACGTGTTCGCGCGCCTGAACGTGCGCGACGGCGGCAACGTCGTCTTCCCGCCGTTCGACTCGGCGTCGGTGCGCGCCGCGGTGCAAGGCGAGGTCGCGCGCGTCGTCGACGCCGGCGCGGTGCCGTTCGTCGTCGGCGGCGATCACTCGGTGGCGCTGCCGCCGATGCGCGCCGTCGCCGCCGTGCACGGTCCGCTGGCGGTCGTCCACTTCGACGCGCACCTCGACACCTCGACCGCCGAAGTGTGGGGCGATCCGTGGCATCACGGCACGCCGCTGCGCCACGCCATCAGCGAGGGATTGATCGCGCCGGCGTCGCTGGTGCAGGTAGGCGTGCGCGGCGCCTGGGGCGGCGCCGACGACGACCAGCTCGTCTCGCAATTCGGCGCCTTGTCGATCAGCGCCGACGCCGTCGCCGAGCGTGGCGTCGCCGAGGTCGCCGAAGAGATCCGCGAGGTCGTCGCCGATCTGCCGGTCTACGTCACCTTCGACATCGACGGCGTCGATCCCGCGTTCGCACCGGGCACCGGCACGCCCGTGCCCGGCGGCCTGAGCGCCCGTGAAGCGCTCGGCCTCGTGCGCGGCCTCTTCGGCGCGCGTCTCGTCGGCTTCGATCTCGTCGAGGTCGCGCCCGCGCTCGACGTCTCCGACATCACGTCGCACCTCGCGGCGCATCTCCTCTTCGAAGGGCTCGCGCTCCTCGCGCATCGATGAGGCTGCCGCTTTCGTCCGAGCTCGGCCGCACCGTCGAGGATCTGGCGGCGTTCGGCGAAAAACGCGCCGGCACCGACGCGGGCGCGCGCGCCGCCGATTATCTAATCGATCGCTTCGACCGCGCCGGGCTCGTCGACGTCCACGCCGAACCGTTCGCTTTTCCGCGCCACCAGGTCACGCGCGGCGCCTTCGAGCTCGTCGTCGACGGCACGCCGCGCCCGACCGCGTTCTTGGTGCTCGAAGCCTCGGGCGGCGGCCGCGCCGACGGCGAGCTCGTCCACGTCGGCTGGGCCACACGGCCCGAGCTCGTGCGCGTGCCGCTCGGCGGACGCATCGCGCTCGTCGATCGCAACCCGCTCTATCATCGCTCGACGCAATATCACGACTGCGCGGCCGCCGGCGCCGCTGCGGTGGTCTTCGCCTCGACGGCGCCATCGAACCTCTTGCAAGTGGGCAGCGTGCGCCGCGCGTGGGAAGCGCACGGCCCCGTCCCCGCCGTCACCATCGGCGGCGCCGACGCCCACGAGCTGCGCGCCGCGCTCGACGCCAACAAAGAAGTGCGCGCGCGCCTCAGCGTCGACGTCGGCGTCGCGCGATCCGTCGGCCGCAACATCGTCGGCCGCGTGCGTGGCCTCGACGACGGCGAGCTCGTCGTCGGCGCGCACTTCGACACCTGGTTCGCCGGCTCGACCGACAACGGCGGCGGCGTCGCCGCGATGCTCGCGCTCGCCGAGTGGCGCGCGCTGCGTGGCCCCGGCCGCTACGGCATCACCTTCGTCGCGTGGGACGGCGAGGAGCTCGCGCTCTACGGCGGCTACCACCAGCTCCGTCGCTACGCACTCGCGGGCACGCGCCCCTTGGCGGTCATCGACTTCGAGACGCCGTCGGCCGTCGGCGCGCAAGCCTACGGCCTGGCGCGCTCGAACCACGCCACCCTCGAAGACGCGATCCTCGGCGTCGATCTGCACGAGCTCTTCGCGCTCAACGTGCCGATGGATCTCGTCGCCGAATTATTCGGCGGCGTCATCCCCACCGACATCCAAGGGCTCTATCGCTCGGGCGCGCCCACCGTCGCCACCGCCGTCGACGCGCCCTGGTATCACACCGTCGCGGACACGCCCGACAAAGTGGATCTGCCGCGCCTCGAGACCACCGTCAACGCCTTCGATCGCATGATCGATCGCTTGATGGCCGCGCCGCCCGATCGCTTCGCCGCGCGCGACGCTGCCTTGTGGTCGGCGACGGTCACGCTCGGCCGACAGGGCGGCGATCTCCTCGTCGACGTCGCCGTCACCGACGCCGCCGGACGCGCGCAACCCGGCGCCTTCGTCGAAGCCGTGCTCTTCGAAGACGACTTCTTCGCGCGCGGCACCGTCCTCGGCCGCACCAACGGCGACGGCATCGTCTGCCTGCACTTCCACGGCCTCGCCGCCGCCGACACGCGCCGCTTCATCCACGTCGCCGCCGGCGTGCGCTGGCCGCTCGTGGAAGTCGTCCTCCCGCTCTAGGCGCTTTATGCAGAAACGTTCGCCGCCGTGCTCGCGGCGTCCGCTGATGGCACCAATTCAGCATGACGCGATCACGATCCCGACGCACCGGAACCTTCACCCGCCGCGACGCCATGCGCCTCATCGTGGGCTCGGGCGCCGCGCTCGCCCTCGGCTGCGGAAAGAGCGACGCCAACTCGTCGTCCGATCTGGCCGCGTCGACGGGCGCCGACATGACCGCCGCCGACGCCGCCGCCTGCGCCGTCTCGCCCGAAGGCGAGATCGGCCCCTACTTCGCCGACGACAGCGATCCGCGCTTCAACCGCGGCAACATCCTCGCCAACCTCGACGGCTCGAGCGTGCAAACCGGCATTCCGCTCACGCTCACCATCACCATCGTCGACGCGCAAAAGGGCTGCGTGCCCTACGCCAACGCGCAGGTCGACATCTGGCACTGCAACTCCGCCGGCGTCTACTCCGATCAAGCCGTCGAGAACACGACGACCGAACAGTGGCTGCGCGGCTACCAGCTCACCGACGCCAACGGCCGCGTCACCTTCGTGACCGTCATCCCCGGCTGGTACGCCGGACGCACCACGCACATCCACTTGCGCGTGCGCTCGTCGTACAGCGACGCGTCCTCGACGAGCGACGGCACCAACACGACGCAGCTCTTCTTCGATCAAACGGTCATCGATTCGCTCGCCACCGGCGTCGCACCCTACGACGCCGAGGGCAAGAACCCGACGACCAACGCCTCCGACCGCGTCTACGCCGATCAGGTCCGCGGCGCCAACCAGCTCACGCTGTCGGGCGACAACGTCGGCGGCTACTCGGCGGCGATCACGATCTACCTGCCGATCACCGGCGAAGCCGTCGACGGCGGCATGGGCCCCGGCGGACCGGGCGGCCCGCCCGGCGACGGCGGCATGGGCGGACCCGGCGGCCCTGGCGGCCACTGATTCCACGCTCGCCGTTGTCACACGCTCGTCACGGTCGTCGTGCGATCATTCCAACGCATGAACGAGTCCGGCGCCGACTTGATCTCGACGATCGCAGTCGTCAGCGCGCTCGCCGTCTGCCTGGCCGCCTCGTGGTACGCATGGAGCTTCGCGCGCACCGTCGGTGGCGCGCTCGGCGGCGCCTTTCGCTGGGTGATGGCCGGCGTGCTCGTGTTCGCCGCCACCCGCGTCGACGACGTGCTCAAGGTCTCCGGAACCTTCGCGCGGCTCGGCATCGACTACCGCCACGTCATGTGGCTGCCGCACAGCATCGCCGTCGCCGCCGGCTGGATCCTCATCGCCTTCGGCTTCTATCGCATGGCCCGCGCCTTCGACGCGTAATCCTCGCCTACAGTTGGCAGTGCATTCACACGAGCGAAGCGGACGCGTAAGACGCAGCGCTTACCCTTCGGTGCATGTGGC
>DASXOU010000099.1:0-5453 GCA_036494045.1 Polyangia bacterium
GAGAGCGCGCTCCAGGCGACCAGCGCGAGGGTCGTGAGCGCGGTGACGGCGATGGCGGCGCGCATCGGCGTCAGCTTGCCGCCGGCGTGTCGACGCGCCTTTCGCAACACCAGGCGCGTCTCGCCGACCGCGACGACGTCGCCGAAGCCGAGGCTGCCCTCGACGGCGACGACGCCGTTGACGTAGACCGGGTTCTTGGCGGCCGCGTGCGGCACGATGCGAAAGCGCGTGCGCCCGATCAGCGCCGACGGCGGCGTGATCCGTTGGATCGTGAATTGGCGGCGCGAGATCGCCGGATGCGCGACGTGCAGGTCGGCCTCGGCGCTGCGCCCGACGAGCACCTCGGGCTGATCGAACAGGTACTGCTCCTCGGCGCTGTCCCACAGCGAGACCGCGACGACGAAGGGAAACGACGGCTCGGCGATCACCACAGTTGTCCTCGCAGCGCCTTGACGATGACGCCGCCGAACATGACGAGCATGCAGGCGGCGAGGATGACGATGAGCGGCAGCTTCACCAGCACGCCGGCACGCCCGGCGATCTGCTCGGCGCGCTGGAAGCGGCGCGTGCGCGCGACCTCGGCCTGGATCGCCAAGACCTCGACGAGCGGCGTGCCACGCTGCTCGGCTTCGATGACCGCGCCGACGAAGGTTTTCACCAGCTCGGTCGGCGCGCGCGCGGCGAACGCCTCGAGCGCCTCGCGGCGCGTCTTGCCGAGCATGAGGTCGTTGAGGAAGCGCGACAGCTCGTCGTAGAGCGGATCGCGCTTGCGGCTCCATTTGCTGACGACTTGCGCGACCGAGCCCATGAAGTCGGCGCCGGCGGTCATCGCCATCACCACGAGGTCGAGCACCGGCGGCAGGCCACGGTTGATCGACTTGAAGCGCTCTTGCGCGATCTCGGACAGGTACATCGACGGCACCATCACGCCGACGAGGAAGAAGACGACGTAGAGCGCGCCGCCGAGGTGCGCCGCTTGATCGAGCACGAACGCGCAGCCGAGGCCGGCGAGCGCGAGCGCGAGGTTGAGGCCGATGAACTCGTCGACCGACATGCCGAGCGGCTCGCCGGCGTCGACGAGCTTGGCGGCGATGTCGCGCCGCCAGCCGCGGAACGGCAGAAACTGCGCGTAGAAGGTGAGCCGCTCGGCGAGCGGCCAGACGATGCGCAACAGGCGATTGCGCGCCAGGCCGTCTTTGCGCTTGGTCTCGCGATAGCCGAGGAGCTGCGGCGCGCGCGTCTCGCCGGGCAGCGCCAGCCACACCACGATCCCCGTGGCCATCGCCGCGAACGCGAGCGCGAACACGAGCATCGCCGCGCCGAACGCGCTCATGGATCAATCCGCGAGATGCGCAGCACCAGCGCCATGCCGCCGAGCGTGAACAGCGCCGCGATGACGACGATGATGTGGCCGACCACGTCGTTCCACAACGGCTCGAGCCACTCGGGGCTGACCCAATGCATCGCCAGCATGAAGAGGGGCGGCATCGAGCCCATCACCCACGCCGACATGCGCCCCTCGGCAGTCTTGGCCGCCATCAGGCCTTCGCAGCGGATCGTTTCGCGCACCACGCCGGCGATCGTCTTCAGCACCTTTCCGAGATCGCCGCCGGTGCGCAGGCCGATGCACAACGCCGTCACCACCGCGTCGACGTGCAGGCTCTGACAACGCTCCGACAGATTGGTCAGCGCCTCTTCGGTGCGCGCGCCGACGCGGATGTCCTTGCACACCATCGCCGCTTCCTCGGCGATGGGCGCGTCGAGATGCGCGGCGACCGCGGCGAAGCCGTCGACCAGGCTCTGCGTCGCCAGCATGTTGTTGGCGATGGTCTGCAGCGCCACGTCGAGCTGCTCCTCGAGCCGCTTGCGCCGCTTGTCGATCGCGCGCCGCATCCAGATGCGCGGGCCGACCAGCCCGGCGACCGCGAGCGCGACGCCGAACGAGGTCGACGACAGGAACACGCCGAGCGTCCAGCCGCCGAGGATCAATAGAACGTGCCGCAGCAGCAGATCCGAGGGCTTCAGCGGCAAGAGCAGCCAATCGAGCCCCGCCTGCGCCCAGTCGCGATAGCGATGCCACGCGCCGGTGATCTCCGCGACGACGCGATCCCACAACGCCAGCACGCCGACGAAGGTGCCAAAGCCGAGCAGCGTCAGTCCCGGCGCCAGCGGCGACATCATAGGAACTTCCCGTCGCGCACGAGACCGAGGGTCACGAAGTCCTCGACGTACGACGGCATGTAGCCGGTGGCGCGATATTCGCCGACCACGCCGCCGTCCGCCTGGTTGGGCGCGCGCACGAACTCGAAGATCGGCTCGGTGCGGATCGAGCCGTCGTCCTGGATGCCGATGACCTCGGACACGTCGGTGATGCGGCGGCTGCCGTCGGAGAAGCGCGCCTGCTGCACGATGACGTGGATCGACGCGGCGATTTGCTCGCGGATGGCGCGCGCCGGCAGCTCGAGGCCGGCCATCAGCACCAGCGTCTCCATGCGCGCGACTGCTTCGGCGGCGCTGTTGGCGTGAATCGTCGTCAGCGAGCCGTCGTGGCCGGTGTTCATCGCCTGCAGCATGTCGAGCGCCTCGCCGCCGCGGCACTCGCCGACGATGATGCGATCGGGACGCATGCGCAGCGCGTTGCGCACCAGATCGCGAATCGTGTACTCGCCCTTGCCCTCCATGTTGCGCGGGCGCGTCTCGAGCGTGACCACGTGCGGCTGTCCGAGCGTGAGTTCGGCGGCGTCCTCGATGGTGATGATGCGCTCGACGCGCGGGATCGCCGACGACAGGACGTTGAGCAGCGTGGTCTTGCCCGAGCCGGTGCCGCCCGAGACGACGAGGTTCTTGCGCGCGACCACCGAGCGCTCGAGAAAGCGCGCCATGCGCTCGTCGAGCGAACCGAACGACAAGAGGTCGTCCATGCGCAGGCGGCTGGCGGGAAACTTTCGAATCGTCACGCACGGGCCCTTCAAGGCCAAGGGCGGGATGATGGCGTTGACGCGCGAGCCGTCTTTGAGGCGCGCGTCGACCATCGGCGTCGATTCGTCGATGCGGCGGCCGAGCGGCGTGACGATGCGCTCGATCGCCGAGCGCAGGGCGTCGTCGGAGGTGAAGCGCGCGCCGGTGAGCTCGATGCGGCCGCGGCGCTCGATGTAGATGGTGTCGCGATCGATGACCATGACCTCGGCGACGGTCGCGTCCTTCAGGAAGTCCTCGAGCGGGCCGAGGCCGAGGACCTCGTCGAGGATGAGCTTGCGCAGGCGCGGGCGTGGCAGCGACGGGCTGATGCGGCGCGCGTGATCGTCGACGAGGCGATCGAGCGTGGTCTCGACGCGCAGGCGCAGCTCCGGGCCCTCGAGCTCCTTCGGCGTCAGGCGGCGGAGATCGAGGCTGTCGAGCAGCGTGTCGCGCAGCCAGCGGCTGGTTTCGGCCAGATCGCTGCTGACGGCGAACGGCGACGGCTCCGGATCGGGCACGACCGTTTCGGCGGGTCGCTCCTCGACGGCGGGCAGGCTCTCGAGCTTGTGCGTGACGAACGGAATCGTCGCTTCACGCTCGACCGCCACCGGCACCGGCGTCGGCTCGCCCTCGTGCTCGATCACGCGCACCGAGAAGACGCCCATCGCCAGCGCCGCGCCGAACGGCACCGCCACCTCACCGTCGAGCCGCTCGCCGCCGACGAAGGTGCCGTTGGTCGACAGATCCTCGGCGAACACGCCCTCGTCACCGAGCCGCAGCGCCGCGTGCCGCCGCGACACCGTGCGATCCTCGAGCCGCACGTCGCACAGCCGATCGCGCCCCACCAGCACCAGCTCGCGCGAAAAAGGCAGGCGCACGCGCCCCGACGGTCCGTCGACGAGGATCTCGATGCGGCGCGGCTCGGCGCGCACCTGCATCACGGCACCGCCGGCGGCGCGTCGGGCCCGCGATCGGGACGCAGCGCCTCCACGCGCCGGCGCACGCGCCGCGACGCCAATTGCGCGCGCTTTCCGTCCTCGAACAAGTCGCCGAAGTCCTTCTGCGCCACTTGCGCGACCACGTCGATGTCGTCGGAGCCGTGCAAGACGTAGTCGATGGCGCCGTGGCGCCGCGCGAACGACAGCACCTCGGCCTCGTCGAGATCGAGCGACAGCGTGATCGCGTTGACCACGGTCTGCTTCTCGCCCTCGACCTCTTCTTTGCGTCCGCTGACCGCCAGCACGAGTACGTTCTGCAAGACCGTTACGGTGACCTCGCGCTTGTCGCGGCTGAAGGTGCCGAGGATGTCGACGCGATCGGCCGGCCGCAGCTGATTGGCGAACGAGCCCGACACGTCGACCGGCAGCGTGATGGCGCGCTGCCCCTTCTGCACGACGGCGGCGAGCCCCCGCGACAGCTTGGTCTTCTCCGACTCGAAGTCGCTCCACAAGACCGGCTGCCCTTGCGCGAGGTGCTCGAGGACGACGCGGCCGAGCACCTTCTTCTCGTCGGTGGCGGTGGCCATCACCGACTCGGGATGCACGTACGCTTCGGGCATCGTGCGCAGCGCCAGGTCGGCTTCGGTCAGGCGCGTGCCGGGCACGAGCTCGCGCGCGGCGGCGAGCAGCGTCACCTTTCGTCCGCCGCGCAGGCCGAGCTCGACGTCGTGGATGTAGAGCCAACCGCAGCCGACGGCGCCGAACGCGCACGCGAGCGCCGCCAAGAGTCGCTTGTTCACGCGCGTGAGCGTTCGCAAGCGATGTGCCAGCCGCGCGCGGCGGCGGCGCGGCCGATCGGCGGCGCGACTGGATCGTGGCCGATGCAGCCGGCGGTGGGCGCTGGATCGAGGAGGCTACAGTCCGGGCAGCATCATGCGCACGAAGCGCTGCGGATTGCGCACGCGCTCGGCCGCGAAATAGGCGTCGCTGGCCGCGGTGAGCGCGCCGTCACCGACGAGCCGTCCCTCGACGGAATGGGCGCCGAAGAGATAGCCGCGCAGATCGGCGGCGTCGAAGCGCGCGCGCGCCGATCGCAACGAAAAGAGCGCGCCCGGCCGATCACCGCGCTGCTCGGCGACCGCGGCGCGCAGGAGCAGCGCCCGTCCGCGCGCGTGCTCGCCCACCGCCTCGAGCCGCTTGGCGGCGCCGATCGCCTCGTCGAGCGCGCCGGCAGCGACGGCAGCGCGGCCGCGCAGGTGCAAGAGCAGGCAGTGGATGTACTCGACGCGCAGGAGCTGCGCGCGCTGCAGCGCCGGCCACGCCTCGTGAACGCGCGTCAGCGCCCGCGCGCCGTCGCCCTCGTAGAGATCGATCTGTGTCAGCGCGAGCAGCTCGAAGTAGTGCTGCATGAAGAAGCCCGACTGCGACCAGCTCGCCATCGCCTCGCCGACGACGCGGCGCGCGCCGGCCGGATCGTCGGCGGCGAGCCACGCCAGGTTGGCCAGGCCGGTCCGCATGTTGACGGCGGTGAACAGATCGCCGCGCTCGAGCGCGTCG
>DASXOU010000100.1:0-3020 GCA_036494045.1 Polyangia bacterium
ACGATCCAGGGCCTGGTGCAGAAGACCGATCAGATCGACGCCATCATCGACGTCGTCAACGATCTGGCCGAGCAGTCGAACGTCCTGGCCATCAACGCCGGCATCGAAGCGGCGCGCGCCGGCGAGCACGGGCGCGGCTTCGCCGTGGTCGCGCTCGAGGTGCGGCGCCTGGCCGAGCGCAGCCAGACGGCGGCCAAGGCGATCTCCGGCGTCGCCGGCTCGAGCGTGTCGGTGGCCGATCGCTCGGCGTCGCTGCTCGGCGAATTGGCGCCGTCGATTCGGCGCGCCTCGGAGCTGGTGCAGGAGGTGTCGGCGGCGTCGAAGGAGCAGGCGAGCGGGGTGGCGCTCATGAACCGCGCCATCGCCGAGGTCGATCAGGTGACGCAGCAGAACGCGTCGGCGGCGGAGGAGCTGGCCTCGACCGCCGAGGAGATGGCGCAGCAAGCGCGCTCGCTGCAGGAGTTGGTCGGCTACTTTCGCGTCGACGGCGTGGCCGCGACGGCGCCGCGCGATGGGCTGCCGCCGCGCGAGACCACGCCCGCGCGCGCGACGGCAGCGACGGCCAACGGCGAGATCGAGGCGCGCCTCGACGTCCAGCCGGCGTCGGCCCCCAACGGCGACTTTCGCCGCTACTAGGAGACGCCCGTGCAGATCGGAGACGCGGCCCGACAATATCTGACGTTCTTCCTCGGCGACGAGGAGTACGCCGTCGCCATCTTGCGCTTGAAGCAGATCCTCGACTATCGCGCGCCCACGCGCGTGCCGGCGGTGCCGCCGTGCATCCGCGGCGTCATCAACCTGCGCGGCCTGGTGGTGCCGGTGATCGATCTGGCGGCCAAGTTCGGCGCCGCCGCGCGCGCGCCCGGCCGCACCACCTGCATCGTCATCGTCGAGCTCGCCATCGAGGGCGCGCCGGCGCTGATGGGCGTGATCGCCGATCGCGTGCACCAGGTGATCGAGCTCGGCGACGGCGACGTCGAGCCGCCGCCGCCCTTCGGCACGCGCGTGCGCGTCGATTTCCTCGTCGGCGTGGGCAAGCTCGACGATCGCTTCGTGCTGCTCCTCGACATCGACAAGGTGCTCTCGCAGCACGAGCTGTGGGCCGCCGGCGAGCTGGCGGCGGCGCCGCCCGACGGAGGCGACGCATGATCAGCGACCGCGAGTTCGCGCTCTTCGCCGCGCTCATCCATCGCGAGGCCGGCATCTTCCTGTCGGAGGCCAAGCGCACGCTCTTGGTCGGACGGCTCTCGCGGCGGCTGCGCGATCTCGGGCTCACGTCGTTCCGCGAATATTACGAGCGCGTGCAGGACGACGCCGACGAGCGCATGCGCATGCTCGATCGCATCTCCACCCACGAGACGCACTTCTTCCGCGAGCCGCGCCACTTCGAGTTTCTCGCCGGCGAGCTGTTCCCGCGCTGGCGGCGGCGCGCGCCCGCGGGACGGCGCGTGCGCGTGTGGAGCGCGGCGTCGTCGACGGGCGAAGAGCCGTACTCGCTGGCCATGACGCTCCTCGATGCGCTGCCGGCGGCCGACGGCTGGACCCACGAGATCCTGGCGACCGATCTGTCGCGCGCCGTCGTCGAGCAGGCGCGTCTCGGCGTCTGGCCCTCGGAAAAATGCGCCGCCATTCCGCGCCGGCTCCTCGAGCGCTACATGCTGTGCGGCGTCGGCGCGCAGGTGGGCAAGGTCAAAGCCGGCCCCGAGCTCGGCGAGATCATCCGCTTCGCCACGCTCAACCTCAACGACGCCATCTATCCCGTCGGCGGGCCCTACGATCTGATCTTTTGCCGCAACGTGCTCATCTACTTCGACGCCGAGCTGCGCGCGCGCGTGGTGCGCCAGCTCGCCGGCCACCTCGCCGCCGACGGCCACCTCTTCGTCGGGCACGCCGAGAGCTTGCACGGGCTCACCGATCTCGGCTGCGTGTCGCCGACGATCTACGCGCCGCGCGGCCGGCGGAGCTGACGATGCGCGTCCTCGTCGTCGACGACTCGGCGGTGGTGCGGCAGGCGATGACGGCGCTGCTCGAGCGCGAGGGCGACATCGAGGTCGCCGTCGCCGCCGATCCGCTCATCGCCATGCGTAAGATGGAGAAGGCGCGGCCCGACGTGCTCCTACTCGATCTCGAGATGCCGCGCATGGGCGGCCTCGAGTTTCTCGCGGCGCTGATGCAGCGCGATCCCATGCCCGTGGTCATCTGCTCGGGGCTGGCGCGGCGCGGCACCGAGGCGGCGATGCGCGCGCTGGCGCTCGGCGCCGTCGACATCGTCGAGCGGCCGCGGCTCGGGCTGCGCGGCTTCGTCGAGGAGTCGGCGCTGCTGCTCGTCGAGACCTTGCGCGGAGCGGCGCGGGCGCGCATGCCGGCGCGGGCGCTGGCGCCGCCATCGTCGTCGTCGTCGTCGGTCGCGGCGATGCCGGCGCGCGCGCTCATCGCGCTCGGCGCGTCGACGGGCGGCACCGAAGCGTTGCGCGTGATCCTGGCCGGCCTGCCCGCCGGTCTGCCGCCGGTGGCGATCGTGCAGCACATGCCGGCCGGCTTCACCGCCGCCTTCGCCTACCAGCTCGATCAAGTGTGCGCGCTGCGCGTCGTCGAGGCGCACGACGGCCTGCGCCTCGATCCCGGCATGGCGCTGGTCGCGCCCGGCGGCCGCCACCTGCGCGTGGTCCGCCGCGGCCACGCGCTCGTCGCCGAGCTCGACGACGGCCCGCTGGTCTCGCGCCATCGCCCCAGCGTCGACGTGCTCTTCCGCTCGGTGGCGCGCGCGGTCGGCCGCGACGCCGTCGGCGTGCTCTTGACCGGCATGGGCGACGACGGCGCCGACGGCCTCGGCGAGATGAAGCGCGCCGGCGCCACCACGATCGCGCAGAACGAGGCGACCTCGGTGGTGTTCGGCATGCCGCGCGAGGCGATCTTGCGCGGCGCGGCCGACGAAGTGTTGCCGCTCGGACGGATCGCCGCGTCGATCCGCGAGCGTTTGGCGAGTGGAAAGGACGGGGGACATGGCTGAATGGCAGAGC
>DASXOU010000101.1:0-3500 GCA_036494045.1 Polyangia bacterium
GTCCGATCTGCGGCGGCGACTGCCCACCCGGCATCTGCATCTGTTGCGGCGTCTCGAAGGTCATGCCGTCGACGAAGAAGGCGACCGACTTGCCCTTCATGAGGAACTGATCGATCACGAACTTGGCGCGGTCGGACATCGGCTGCTTCGGTCCGGCGATCACCAGCGCCGCGACGTCATCCGGGATCTGCTTGCCCTTCAAGTCGGTCGGCACCGCGTCGAAGAAGTCCATGTACTGCTTGAGCGCCGACAAACCGCCGCCTTGTCCTTGCGGCCCTGCGCCGGTCGACAGCTCGCCCTCCGACGTGGCGAACGCGATCTTGGTCTTCTTCTGCGTCAGCATGCGGATGCGCTTGTCGATCTCGAACTCGAGCCCTTCGGTCGCGTTCACCTCCGGGATCGACTCCACGTTGCCCTGATACGACAGCGCGATGCCGAGGTACGACGCGCCGATCTCGACCTTGTTGTTCGAGATGTGCCCGCGCCGCATCTTGGGCACCTTCATCTTGTTCGCTTCTTCCTCGAGCTTGGAATCCTCGCCGGGATCGATCGCCTCCCACTTGAGCTTGCCCTTGGACGCATGGGCGTACTCGTCGAGGAGATCGCGGATGTACTGCGCCGTCTGCGAAAACGGCGGCTGCAAGTCGCCCGAGATGAACGCCTTGACCTGCAGGACGTCGGGCAGCTTGGCGACCAGATCCTTCGATCCCGGCGACAGCGTGTAGACGTGGTCCTGGGTCAGATCGATGCGCTTGGGAAAGCGCGCGGCGATCACGTTGAACGCCACCACGGCGACGATCACCAGCGCCGTGAAGCCGACCGCGTTGGCGCCGGTCTTGGCCTTGCTCGGTGCCGTTGCCATCAGCGCCACCTCCGGCTGTCGAGCGTGGTCTGCGCCACCATCAGGCACACGAAGATGATCGACGCGTAATAGAGGACGTCGCGCGTATCGATGACCCCGCGCGAGATGTTCATGAAGTGCGACGCGATCGACAGCCCCGAGGCGAGCGGCGCCAACGAAGGCGGCAACACGCCGATGAGCGCGCCGAGCAGGTACAGCGCGAAGCCGATGAAGAAGGCGACCAGCGCCGCCACGATCTGGCTGCGCGTGAACGCCGAGGCCATGATGCCGATGGCGACGAACGCGCCCGACATGAGCAGGGCGCCGAAGTACGACGCGACCGTGACGCCCTTGTCGAGCGGCCCGAGGTACGCGACCGTGATGGGGAACGCGATCGTCAGAAGTAGGAGCACGCCCATGAGGCCGAGCGCGGCCAGGAACTTGCCGCCGACGAGCTGCCAGTCGGTGACCGGCATCGTCAACAGCAGCTCGAGCGTCCCTTCGCGCCGCTCCTCGGCGACGAGCCGCATGGTGACGAACGGAATGATCAAGCAGAAGAGGAGCGGCATGTTCTCGAAGAAGTGCCGCATGTCCGCCTGCGCGCTCGGCAGGAAGAGCTGCTTGAAGAACATGTACCCCGCGGTGACGATGTACGCGGTCACCAGGATGTACGGGATGGGCGAGTTGACGTAGCTCTGAAACTCGCGCTTGGCGATGGCCATCGTGTTGCGCACGGTCAGGCTCCCTCTGAGGTGATCGTACTCGTCGTGAGCTTGCGGAAGACGTCCTCGAGGCTGGCCTTCTCCGGCGTCATCTGCAAGAGGTCCATGTCTTGTGCCGTGGCGATGACGCGCGCGATGTCGCCGCGCGGGTCGACGCCCGATTTGGCGACGATGCGGAACTGCGTCGCCTTGGGGCGATCGGAGAGCGACCAGCCGCTCGTGTTGATCGCCTTGACGTCCTCGATGCCGTCGATGTGGCGGAGGAGCGCCAGCGGATCGGTCTCGTTGCCGCGCTTGCCGCCGATCTCGAGCAGGATCGACGCGGCGCCCGACGACTTGCGCGCCAGATCGTCGGGCGTGCCGTCGGCGACCAGCTTGCCGTCGGAGATGATGATGATGCGCGAGCAGGTCGCCTGCACCTCGCCGAGGATGTGCGTGGAGAAGATGACCGTCTTCTCCTGCCCGATCGACTTGATGACGCCGCGAATCTCGGCGATCTGGTTGGGGTCGAGGCCCGAGGTCGGCTCGTCGAGGACGAGCACTTCGGGCTCGTGGACGATCGCCTGCGCGAGCCCCACGCGCTGACGAAAGCCCTTCGAGAGCTCGCCGATGAGCGCGCCCAGCTTGTCGCCGATGCCGCATTGATCGACGGCCCGGCGCAGGCGCTGGCTGCGCATGTCGCGCGGCACGTCGCGGATGTCGCAGACGAACTCGAGATACTCGAGCACGGTCATGTCGCGATAGAGCGGCGTGTCCTCGGGCAGGTAGCCGATGCGGCTGCGCACCGCCAGGCTGTCCTGGTAGACGTCGTGCCCGGCGACCTCGGCGCGGCCCGAGGTCGGCGCCAGGAACGAGGTCAGGATCTTCATGGTCGTCGTCTTCCCGGCGCCGTTCGGCCCGAGGAAGCCGAGGACCTCACCCGCGCGCACGTCGAAGGAGATGCCGTCGACGGCGTAGCGACCCGATCCATAGTCTTTCCGAAGTTGCTCGACGCGAATCATTACCTTGTCGGCCATCAGTTGGGGGCTCCCGCTTTGGCGACGTTTTTGTAGCGCCGAACATGGCGCGTTCGCAAGCTATTCCCGATTCGTTGCGTGCATGTTTTTCGCGATGCCTTCGAGCGCCGCGGCCGCGCGTGAGACGTCGGCGAGCGTTGCAAAGTGCCGCGTTCCGGTGGCGGGCGGCACCCCGGGGCTAGAATCGAGCGCGCGCGGATACTCGGGACGGCGCGCGCGCAGGGCGCGGACGACCTCGTCCCAGGGCTCGTCGAGGCCGACCGGATCGAGCCCTTTTTTGACGAGCGTGTCGGCCAGCGACTTGAGCTGCAGCGTGAGCGAGAAGCCGACGCGAAAGATCCGCTCCAGCGCCACCGACTCGAGCGCCTGGCCGGCCCGCGTCGCGTCTCCGCGCGCCAGATACTCGAGCCCGAGCCCGACGGTGGCGACGGCGCGCGCGAGCGCCTCCTTGCCATGCTCGAAGTCGCCGGGGTCGACGAGGTCGGCGGCCATGGCCTTATTGATGAGCAGCACCAACGCGCCATGCAGCCGCTCGACTGCGGCGTCCGACGCCAGCGTGCCCAGCGCGCGACCGAAGAAGCCCGCTTCGTCGAGCGAGCCGGCGAGCACCGCGGGCAGCTCGGTCGGCGTCTCCGGCGGCGGCGCCACGAACGTCTGCTCATCGCTCTTCACGCTCGCCGGATCGAGGTACTGGTAGATCGAGAGCGCCTCGTAGAAATCGACGTAGCCGAGATCGGCCATGCGCCCCTGCCGCCAGCGCCAGGCGTGCTCTTCGAGATCCGAGCCGAGCTCCCACTTGGCGCTCATGATGATGCGGCGGCCGACCTCGAGATCGAAGCGATAGATCCAATCGAGGATGCGCTCGAGCGCCTTGCCGTCTTCGCCTGGCGCGATCACGTCGAGCAGATAGAAGCGATCGGG
>DASXOU010000102.1:0-4549 GCA_036494045.1 Polyangia bacterium
CCGACGGCAAACCGCGGTCACGCTCGGCCTCGCCGCCGTCGTGGGGCTCGTCGGGACGCTGATGATCCGCGCGGCGCTGGAGCCGAGCCCGTGGCAGCGCGTGTATGCCACGAGGGAGGGCGAGATCGGAAAACGGACGTCGACGGGGCTCGTGATCACGCCGTCGTCGCTGTTCGTGGCGCTGCCGCATCCGGCGGCGCTTGGCAAGCACGTCGAGGTGAGGTACGGCGCGCGGGCGGTGGTGGTGCCGGTGCTCGACGTCGGGCCGTGGAACGTGGACGACGCTTATTGGTCGGCGAGCCGACGGCCGGCGGCGGAGGGCGCGGTCGGGAAGTATCGGAGGCCGTCCAACCGGGCCGGGATCGATCTGTCGGATGCGGTGTTTGGGGAGCTGGGGTTGCGGGATAACGACTGGGTCGAGTGGCGGTTTGTGCACCGGGGGTACTTGATCCTGCCGACGCTGTAGAGGACGGCGGGGGGGGTGCGGGGTGCGTGCTCGACGCCGAGCGGCGGTGGCGGAGATGTGACGCTTCCTTTGCCATGACGGGGCGGGGTCCTGCGTAACGGCTGTGCTCGAACCGTGCGGGCGGTGACAGTGAAGGCACGCTCCTGTGCGGCGGTGGCTCGATCGGGGGGCCGGCGGTTCTCGACGGTGGTGCTCGTAGCCAGCGGTCGTGTGTCTCATGCACCGCTTCCTGGGGCGGGCCTACTGCGAGTGCATTTTGGGGCTGCAATCGGGGTGCGGACGTGGCAAAGATGCCCAATCAAGATGAAACAGGCTAGCTTTCGGTTTCGGACGTGGGGTGGCGCGCGGAAGGGCGCGGGGCGCAAGCCGGGTGGGGAGCGCGCGGGCGTGCGGCATCAGGCGCGGCCGGTGTTGAAGGCGCGGTTTCCGGTGCATGTGACGTGGCGGATGTGTGAAGGCGTGTGGCAGTTGCGGACGCGCAGGTGTTTTGGGGCGCTGGCGCGGGCGTTTTGGGGTGGGAGCAATCGGTTTGGGTTTCGGCTCGTGCACTATTCGGTGCAGGGGAATCATGTGCACTTGCTCGTCGAGGCGGAGGATGAGCGGTCGCTGTCGCGGGGGATGAACGGGCTCGGCGTGAGGGTGGCGAAGGGGCTCAACCGCGTGATGGGGCGGCACGGCAAGGTGCTCGTGGAGCGCTATCACGGGCACATTTTGCGGACGCCGACGGAAGTGCGGCATGCGCGCAGCTACCTTTTGCAGAACGCGGCGCGGCACATTGGGTTGCGCGCGGCTGATCCGTACGCGTCGCGCGTGGCGGTGGTGCAGCCGGAGACGTACTTGCTGCGGCAGCGGTGCTAGTTGTCGATGTAATTCGCGGTTACGTCAGAGGCACGTGACGAGGAGGCAGACGCCGCTGCAGCAGTCGCTCGTGCTCGCGCAGCTCGCGCCGGTCATGCCGCACTGAGGAGTGCCGCCGCCGCCGCCGCCGCTACCGCCGCCACCGCCGCCGCCGCTACCGCCGCCGCCGGTGCCGACGCAGCCGTTCGGCGTCTTCACGTAGCCCGCGTCGCAGGTGAAGCCGCACATTCCGTTCGCACACGCGGGCTCGCCGTGCGCCGGCGTCGCGCAGCCGACGCTGCAGCCGCCGCAGTTCGCCGGATCGTTCGACGTGTCGACGCATTGTCCGTTGCAGAAGGCGGCCGCGCCGCACGAGCTGGCGCACTGGTGCTGACCGCTGCCGTCGACGGCGCAGAGCGGATCGCCGCCGCCGCAGGCGAGCGTGCAGCTGCCGCAATGGTCGGGTGTGCCGAGGTTGGTCTCGCAGCCGGGCGCCGGCGTGCAGTCGCCGAAGCCGGGCAGGCAGGCGCCGCCGAGGTTGCACACGCCGTCGTCGCAGGCGACGTGCGCGCCGTCGACGTTGGGCAGCGCGGTGCAGTCGTTGTCGCAGCCGCCGCAGTGGCGCGGATCGCTCTTGAGCAGCGACGGATCGCACGCCGTCGACGGCAGCGCCAGATCGGCGCCGCCACCCGCGCCGCCGTCGAGAACGGCATCGGGGTTGAGGCGCGTGCACGCCGACGACCCGAGCACGCAAACCGCCGCGGCGACGATGATGCTTCTCGCCCCCACCATTGGTTCGACCACTTAGCACGAATCGCGGGGCGTGATCAATCGAGTCTTGGCGAGTTGGTGCTGCCGACGGGCCTGCACCCACCGGGGGGAAATCACGGGCGCCGGCCCGTCAGCAGCGGCTTTACGATGGCGTGCAACCGACATACCGGCGCCAGCGCGCGCCATCACCGCGAATCTGCGGGCCAGCGCTCGCGCGCCGCCGTCGCTTTTCAGAACAACTGTTCGTCTCGCTGACAACACGTGGGGCGAGCAGCGGCGACCTCGCGGTCGAGCCGCTCAGTGAAAGGCCACCGGCATCACGTCTTCGAAGCCGCGACGCGTGTTGGCCTTGGAAGCGAGCTTGTCCGCCTTTTCTTGCTCCTTGCTCGCGCTACGCAAGTAGCCATTGGCGGCGAGCTCCTTGGCGCGCACGGCGTGCATGTCGGCGTTACGCTCGATACGATTGGCGCTCGAGCAGGCGCCGAGCCCGACCAGCGCGCAGAACAAAATGCGACGACCCATGTCCCCCTCCATAGCAACGTGCGGGCGAAGATGGCGCGCCGCCGCCGCGCCGCTTGAACGATCGGCGTCTCGGGGCGTCAGCGCACGATCACGAAGTGGTAGACCGCGCGCTGCCCGGGCGCGAGCAAGGACGAGAAGCTGCAGTCGGTGGCGCCCGGCTTGAGGCCGGTGACGCGCAAGAACGTGCCCGCGTCGTCGACGCGGACCACCGAGAGATCGTCGCAGATCACGGTCGCAGGGCGCGACGCCGGCACGAACGCGACCGGCCGGCCGACGACGATCGTGCGCGTGGTCGTGGTGCCGACCGGCGCGCCGTTGGGCTGCGCGTGCGCGCCCGCGGTCACGAGCGTGAGGATGGCGATGCGCAAAAGCGTGCGCAGGATGAGCGCGAGGTCGCCGGCGAAGCTGCGCCGCGCGAGGTAGTCGCGCTGCAGATCCAATTTCAGCGGCAGCAGCACTTCCAGGTACGCGCGCTCGCGATCGGCGAAGCGGCCCAGCAGCTCCTCCTCGTTGCGCAGGTGCAGCGACGCCGGATCGGTGATGCCGGGGCGCACCTCGAGGAGCGCGCGATCGGCGAGGCCATACACGGCGACGAAACGAGGAACTTCCGGCCGCGGGCCGACGAAGCTCATGTCGCCGACGAGCACGTTCCATAGCTGCGGCAGCTCGTCGAGCTTGTAACGGCGTAGGAAGCGCCCGAGCGGCGTGACGCGCGCGTCGCCGGCGGCGGTGACGAGCGGACCCGACACTTTGTCGACCATCGTCCGCAGCTTCAAGATGCGAAAGGTCTGGCCGCGGCGACCGACGCGCTCTTGTCGGAACAGCGCCGGACCGCGCGATCCGAGCCGCACGGCGACGGCGAGCGCCAACAGCGGCAGCGCCAGCGCGAGCAGCGCCAGCGCCGCGGCCACGACGTCGAAGAGGCGCTTCATGCCACGCGCGCCCGCGCCGCGCGCGCCACGATCGCGCGCACCGCCTCGGCGACGCGATCCTGCTCGGCGTAGCTCATCGTCGGATAGAGCGGCAACGAGATCATCCGCTGCCACTCGGCGGAGGCGACCGGAAAGTCCTCGGCGTGGAGGCCGAAGCGCTCTTCGTAATAAGGATGCAGGTGCAGCGGCATCCAGTGCACGCTGGCGCCGATACCGGCGCGCGCCAGCTCGTCGACGAACGCGGCGCGATCGATCGCGAGCTGCTCGAGACGCAGGCGGATGACGTACAGGTGCCACGCCGAGCGGCGATCGCCCCGCTCGACCGGCAGCTCGAGCTCGTCGAGATCGCCGAGCAGCGCGTCGTAGCGCGCGGCGAGCAGGCGGCGGCGGCCGGCGAGGCGGGCGGCCTTGCGCAGCTGCACGCGGCCGAGCGCGGCGGCGACGTCGGTCATGTTGTACTTGAAGCCGGGCGCGACGATGCGATAGCTCCAGCTGCCGTGCGCGCTGTAGCGCTGCCAGGCGTCGCGCGACAGTCCGTGCAGCGACATCATGCGCGCGCGCGCGGCGAGCTGATCGTCGTTGGTGACCAGCATGCCGCCCTCGCCGGTGGTGATGGTCTTGTTGGCGTAGAACGAAAAGCAGGTCTGCTCGGCGGTGGCGCCGGCGGGACGCCACGAGCCGTCGATGCTGCGCGCGGCGGCGGGGAAGGCGTGCGCGGCATCCTCGATCACGCGCACGTCGTGGACCCGGGCCAAGGTCGAGATCCAATCGACGTCGGCCATCTGGCCGCCGTAATGCACGGGGATGATCGCGCGCGCGGGGCGCGGATCGACGACGCCGGGGACGCGGCGCGATTCGCCGAGCGTGTCGAGGAGGCGCGCGGCGTGGCCGGGATCGAGGTTGAAGGTGTCGCGCTCGCAGTCGACCAGCACCGGCGTGGCGCCGAGATAGGTGACCACCTCGGCGGTGGCGGCGAAGGTCAGCGTCGGCACCAGCACGAGATCGCCGGCGCGCACGCCCG
>DASXOU010000103.1:0-5534 GCA_036494045.1 Polyangia bacterium
GCGAGCGGCGTCTTCAGGCTGTGCGCGAGATCGGACAGCGTGTTGCGATAGCGCTTGAGGCGATCGCGCTCGGCGTCCGACAGATCGGGGATCGTGGTGACCGCGTTCTCTTGCGCGCGCGGCGCGACCTTCGGCGCGGCCGCCGGCGCAACCGCAGCCGCGGCGCCGGCCGCCGGGAGCTTCGAACGCGGCGGCGGCGGCGGCAGCGACTCGTCGGCGACGACGGCGTGCTCGGCGACGACGCTCGGCTCGTCGGTCATCGCCGACGGCGCGGGAGCGACCGGCGGTTGCGGCGGCGGCGGCGGACGCTTGACCTCGCCCGCCGCGGTGCGCGTGGCGACCGGTCCGTTGACGTGGCCGGGGATGCGGAAGCGCAGCACGAACGGGCCGATCTTGAGCGGCTTGCCGAACGGCAGCGGCTGCGCCCCGGCGACGCGCTTGCCCTCGACGAAGGTGCCGTTGGTCGACAGATCGCGCACCACCAGGCCGCTGGCGGTGATCTCGACCGAGGCGTGCTTGCGCGAGACGTCGTCGTGCTTGAGCACCACCGTCGCGTCCGAGCCGCGCCCGATGGTGATGAGCGGGCCCGCCAACGCGGCGATCGTCCGCGTTCCTTCCGTCGACGCGATCTCCACGTCCACCGCCGGCATGGTTAGTACACAACCACCCCGCCGTAGTCATCGTAGCGCTTGAGCGCGTCCTCGATGCGGCGCGCGTTCTCCGGCGACGTATGCTCGATCACCGTCGGCGTGATGAACAGGACGTTCTCGGTGTCGGTCGAGTCGCCGGTCTCGGAGCGGAACAGGTAGCCGAGGATCGGGATCTGCATGAGCAGCGGAATGCCGGTCGCATTGCGATCCTGCGTCGACTCCTTGAACCCGCTCAGCATGATCGACTGTCCGATCTTCACGTGCACGTTGGTCTTCGTCTGCGTCAGGAGGCGCCCCGGCACGTCCTGCCCCTGAATCGGCGTCAGCTCCGACTGTTCGGCGTCGATCTGCACGACGATGAGCCCCGACGACGGATCGAGCCGCGGCGTCACCGTCAGCTCGACGCCGAACGGGATCTTCTGCAGTGTCGACTGCCCGAGCGAGGTCGAGATGCGCACGTTGACCTCGCCGCCGGTGTGATAGTTGGCGGTGCCGCCGTTGGTCGTGATCACCGAGACCACGTTGTTGACCTTGGCCCAGCCGCGGATGCCGAGGATGTCGAGCGACGGCAGCAGATTCTCCGCGATCACCAGCTGCCCCTGCGTCGCCGCGCGCTGGATGAAGTCGTACGTGTAGAGGAACGACACCGACGGCTGGTTGGTCGAGCCGAGGTGCGAGCCGATGTTGGCCGGCCAGTTGACGCCGAACTTGTGCGACGAGTTCTTGCGGAACTGCACGAAGTGCAGATCGAGCTTGATGTTGGTGCGCTGCCGCGCCGGATCGACGGTGACCAGCGACGCCACCTGCCCGGCGTAGAGCGCGACGATGCGATCGATGCGCGCCACGTCGTCCTGCGACGGCACCGCGCCGTCGAGGAACACGCGCCCGCCGACCTCGCGGATGTCGACGCCGGTCAGGCCGGCGAGCAGCGTCTTCAGCTCGTTGCGAATCGCTTGCGGCGAGCGCGCGTAGACGTTGATGTTGATCGTCTCCTGCTTGCCGCTGCTGTAGATGAGCAAGAGAGTCGTCGAGCCCGGACGCACGGCGCTCACGACCATGCGCCGTCCGTCGTCGGTGGTCTTGATCTGCACGATCCCCGACGGCTCCGAGAAGTTGGAGACGCCGGTCGAGTTGATCACCTTCTGCCCACCGACGGCGAGGTTGATCTCGCTCTGATCCTCGTCATGCCCGGCAGCAAAGGCCGCCGAAGACGCGAGAACCACCAAAAAGCACGCCCCTGCGCGCAGAGAATTCATTGTGCCTTCAGCTCACCGATCTTCTTGCCGGCGTGACGATGCGCGAAGTCGGCGCGGCGCTTCTGCTCGAAGATGTCGCCGAAGTTCTTCTCCGGCACGTCGTCGAACGTGGCCACGTCGTCCTGCGAGCGCAGCGCCACGTTGACCGGGCCGCGCTGCATCGCGAACACGAGCAGCTCCGCCTCCTCGGGATCGACCGACACCGTGATGTTGTTGAACGTGCGCTGCCCGCCGCCGCCCGCCGCCGGCGCCTCTTCGTTCTCGCCCGAGCCGCGGATCTCGCCCGTCGCCAGCACCAGCACGTTCTGCAGGATCGTCACCGTCGCGTAGTCCTGCTGCGCGCGCGCGAACGTGCCGAGGATGTCGACGTGATCGCCCGGCCGCAGCATGCCGGCCACCGAGCCCGACATATCGACGGGCATGGTCAGCGCGCGCTGCCCCTTTTGCACCGCCGCCGAGAGCCGCCGCGCCGTCGCCGACTTTTGCAATTCGAAGTCGGACCACAAGAGCGGCTGCCCTTGCGAGATCTTCTCCGACACCGGGCGCCCGATGATCTGGTTCTCCTCGCCCTTTCGGATCGACGACTGATGCACGTAGGCCTCGGGAACGTCGCGCACCGCGAGGTGCGCCTTGGCCACACGCGCGCCGGCGGGGATGTCCTCGCCGGCCACCAGGATCGTCACTTTCTGGCCGCCGGCGACCTCTTCCTGCAGGCTTCGTGAATAGAGCCACAGGGCGAGCATCGCGATCAGCGCCAAACCGACGGCAACTAAAAGCTTCTTGGTCATCGCGTGGCGATAATACCCCTAAAAAAGAATCTTTTGGCGTGTAAGAATGAGACAGGTCGTGGAGCAGCACGGTAGCCACTTTCGTTTTGGTTTCGCCGTCGCGTTTTCGTTGTGGGTCTTCTTCGTCGCAGCGGCTGATTCTTCGTTCGCGTACGTCCGTACGACGACGGAGACGAGCGACGTTCCCGTGCAGTGGAACGAAGGCTGCGTCGTGGTCACGCCCGATCTGCGCGGCTCCAAGGACATCGCCATCGATCAAGTGAACGACGTGCTCGAGCGCGCGACCGTCAATTGGACCAAGCTCACCTCGACCTGCGGCGGCCTCGTCTTGACCAGCCGTCCCGCGTACAAGGTGCTCGACGTGGCCGCCGACGGGATTCCCGCGCTCATCTTCCGCAACGACGCCTGGCAGCGTCCCGGCCATCCGCCGCACGATCCGGCGGCGATCGGGCTCACCACCGTGATGTACGTGAACACGCCGGGCGCGGCCGGCGACGGCAGCATCCTCGACGCCGACATCGAGCTCAACAACGTCAACTACACGTTCGTGATCGAGCCGTCGACGATGGACGCGCGCCCGGGCACGCAGATCGCCGATCTCGAGAACACGATCACGCACGAGCTCGGCCACGTGCAGGGGCTGGCGCACACTTGCTGGGATCACATCACCGATACGCCGCCGCTCGACAACATGGGAAACCCGATTCCCGACTGCAACGATTCCGATCTGCCGCCGTTCGTCACCGATGCGACCATGTATCCGTACGCGACGATGGAGGGCGAGACGTCGAAGCGGAACCTGACGCCCGACGACGTCTCCGGCGTGTGCGACGTCTATCAGCCGCTCGCCGGCAAGCTGTCGTGCTATCCCGAGATCGACGGCGGCGCCTGCAGCGCGGCACCGTCGGGACGGCAGGCGCGGCTGCCGGGCGCGCTCGTCGTCGTGATTGCGATGTTCGCCGGCGCGCACGTGGCGCGGAGACGGCGCTGCTCGCGCTCCTGATCGTCACGCTGCCGCTCGCGCTCGACTCGGCGACGGCGGCGGCGCGCCTCGGCGAGCTGCGCCGCGATTTTGTGACCAAGCCCAAAGCGGTGTCGATGGCGGCGCTGGCGCGGCTCGCCGACGACGCGCCCGACACGCCGGCGGCGGCGCAAGCGCTCGATTGGCTCGGCGATCTGCGGCGCGGCAACCGCGATTGGCGCGGCGCCGAGGCGGCGTACGCGCGCGCCTATCGCTCGGCCGATCCCGAGGGCCATCGGCTGGCGGCGCGCGGGCTCGGCGATCTCTCCGCCGGGCGCGGCGACTTTACGCGCAGCGAGGCGCTCTATCGCGAAGCGCGCGTCGGCGCCGCCGGCGTGCTCGCGCTCGAGCTCGATCAGAAGATCAAGAATGCGCACAAGGCGCGCTGGCGCGCCGTCGCGCAGTGGGCGTCGTGGGCGTTCGTGTTGGCGACGCTGGCGTTCTTCCTCGCGCGCAGCCGCTTCTGGGCGGCGCCGTGGCCGGGCTGGCCGACGGAGGCGTCGTACGTGGCGCCGATGTACGCGCTCCTCATCCTCGGCTGCGTCGGGCGCGATCCAGGCGTCTTGCACGCATTGTGGCTGTGCGCGCTCTGGTCGATCGCGCTCATCGCCGCCGCGGGGTTGGCAGCGCGGCGGCGACCGCCCGTCGGTGGCGCGCGCGTCGCCCACGTGGCGCTCCTCCTCGCCGCCAACGGCGCGCTCTTCTACGCCGTGATGGTGCGCGCGCGGATCCTCGATCAGTTCTTCTACACGGTCGTCCCGTAACGCTTCAGAACGGCCGCACCACGACCATGATGATGATGACGATCAAAAGGATCGTCGGCACCTCGTTGAACACGCGATACCAGCGGTGCGAGTGCGTGTTGCGATCGTTGCGGAAGGTGCGGATGAGCATGCGGCACCAGACGTGATAGCCGACGAGCAGCGCCACCATCGTCAGCTTCACGTGCAGCCAGCCCTTGGCGTGGTACTCGTGCCATCCGTACGAGAACAAGAGCCAGAAGCCGAAGATCAGCGTCAGCGTAGCGCCGATGTCCATCATCACGCCGAGCTTGCGCTCCATGACCTTGAAGCGCTCGATGGTCGCCGCGTCGGTGGTCATCGAGTGATAGACGAAGAGGCGCGGCAGGTAGAAGAGCGCGGCGAACCAGGTGACCATGAAGACGACGTGGAGCGCCTTCACGTAGAGGATGAGCATTTTGCGATCGTAACGGAGTTGCGCGCGCTACGCCATGACGCGGAGGCGCTTCTTGCCGTCGGCGCCTTCGGACATGAGCACGGGCGACGCGGCCAAATTGTCATAGATCGGCGATCCGTCGCGGTTTACGCGCCCGAACTGGAGGACGCCGGTCGGGCACGACTGCACGCACGCCGAGCAGCGCACACACTCGGGATCTTCCATCGGCAACCCTTTGTTGGCGAAGCTCATGACGTCGATGCCCTGGTGGCAGACCGAAGTGCAGACGTTGCAGCTGATGCACTTTTTCTTGTCGGCGAAGATGCGGAAGCGCGAGAAGCGCGCGTAGATGTGCATGAGCGCGGCCAGCGGACAGGCGAAGCGGCACCAGACGCGGCCGGAGAACCAGAAGTACATGCCGACGCCGACGATGCCGGCGAGGAACATGTCGACGACATGATAGTAGTCGAACCACGAGTGGCTGTAGAAGAGCGTGTCGTACGCCTTCTGCAGATGCTGGCCGACGGATGAGCCGGGCGCCGTCCAGGTGATGATGCGCGCGGCGAACAGCAGGAAGCAAAGGGCGAGGATCGCCTGGCCGACCAGGTTCACGCGGTTCCAAAAGGGTCCGTGCGGCATTTTG
>DASXOU010000104.1:0-7849 GCA_036494045.1 Polyangia bacterium
CTGCGCGCCCTACGGCCGGCGGAGATGATGCGCCTGCGTAGATTACGACCGTGGATCCGCCCGCCGAACCACTGTCGCTCGCGAGCAGGCGCGGACGCTGGGTCCTGGCCGCGACCGTCCTCGGGTCGGCGCTCGCCATGCTCGACAGCACCGTCGTCAACGTGGCGCTGCCGACCATCGGCCGCGATCTGCACGGCGGCGTCGCCGCGCTGCAATGGATCATCACGGCCTATCTGTTGACGCTGGCGGCGCTGCTGCTCATCGGCGGCGCGCTCAGCGATCGCTACGGGCGGCGGCGCATCTTCGTCATCGGCGTCGTCTGGTTCACCGTCGCGTCGGTGGCGTGTGGCCTGGCGCCGTCGACGGCAGCGCTGACCACGGCGCGCGCGCTGCAAGGCATCGGCGGCGCGCTGCTCACGCCCGGGAGCCTGGCGATCATCGAGGCCAGCTTCGCCAAGCACGAGCGCGCGGCGGCGATCGGCGCCTGGAGCGGCCTCGGCGGCGTCGCCGTCGCGGTCGGGCCGTTCGTCGGCGGCTACCTCGTGCAGGCGTGGTCGTGGCGACTGTGCTTCTTCATCAACGTGCCCATCGCCATCATCGTGGTCGCGATCGCCCGTCGCTGGGTGCCCGAGACGCGCGCGCCGGGACCGCCGCGCCGGCTCGATCTGGCGGGCGCGCTCCTGGCCGCGATCGGTCTCGGCGGCGTCACCTACGCGCTCATCGAGCTGCCCGATCACGGCGCGCGCGCTGCCGACGTCGTCGCCGCCGGCGCCGTCGGGCTCCTGGCGCTGATCGCGTTCTTCACCGTCGAGCGGCGGCGCGCCGAGCCGATGCTCGATCTGTCGCTCTTTGGCAGCCGTGAGTTCTCCGCCGCCAACGGCGAGACCTTCGTCGTCTACGCGGCGCTCGGCGGCGCCTTCTTCATCCTGCCGATCGATCTGCAACAGGTGCTCGGCTATTCGCCGCTCGCCGCCGGCGCCGCGATGCTGCCGGCGACGGCGATGATGCTGCTCTTGTCTTCGAAGATGGGCGCGCTCGCGCAGCGGATCGGACCGCGCCTGCCGCTGACGCTCGGTCCGCTCGTCGCCGCCGGTGGCCTCGTGCTCCTGGTTCGCGCCGGCGCCGGCGAGAGCTACGTGACCACGGTGCTGCCGGCGCTGGTGGTCTTCGGGCTGGGCCTCGCCACCACGGTCGCGCCGATCACGTCGACGGTGCTGGCGGCGGCGCCCACCGGCGCGGCCGGCCTGGCGTCGGCGCTCAACCATTGCGTCGCGCGCACGGGCAGCCTGGTCGCCGTCGCCATGCTACCGGCTGCGGCCGGCCTGGGCGCCGAGAGCTATCTCGAGCCGGCCGTGTTCGCCGCCGGTTTTCGCCGCGGCATGATCATCTGCGCCGCGTTGTGCGCCGCCGGCGGCGTGCTGGCGTGGATCACGATCCGCGATCGGGCCGTTGCGGCCGACAAATGAAAAACGGCGCGCCACGACAAGCGGGGCGCGCCGTTTCTTGGTTCGCGACGTTAGATGCGGGTGACGTTCGCCGCCTGGAGGCCCTTCGGCCCCTCGACGACGTCGAACTGCACGCGCTCACCCTCGGCGAGCGTACGGAAGCCCTCCGCGGCGATGGCGGTGTGATGGACGAACACGTCCTGGCCGCCCTCCTGCGTGATGAAACCAAAACCCTTCGCGTCGTTGAACCACTTCACAGTACCGGTGCTCATGAGAATATCCTTGCCCGCCGGACGTCCGCTCGGCGGCGTTGCGATGATTGGGCTGGAGTGGTCAGGGATTCCGACGAAGAAATCGAGAAAATCGATTTACGACCAGACAATGTCCACGCTCCAGCTCGGACGCGCGCAGAACATGCCGTGTCGCCGCGCCGTTGTCCACCAATATCGGCAACGGACCGAAAATAAATCGAAAAAAACTGTAATCGCCTTTGACAATATCGAGCGCGCAGCGCAACCTCACCCATTCCTCTAGCGAAAGGCGCAGGATTGTCGAGAGACGATTTGGTCGAGATGGAAGGCAAGGTTGTGGAAATTCTCGTCGGTGGGAACTTTCGCATCAACGTCCAGGGCGGGCATTCGGTCCTGGCGCATCTGGCCGGCCGCATGCGGCGCAATCGCATTCGCGTGGTGCTCGGTGACCAGGTGACCGTCGCCGTATCGCCGTACGACCCCGGTCGCGGTCTCATCACCTATCGCGCGAAATAGCGCTCGGATCACGAAAGGATCCCATGGCAAACGGAACGCGTCTTTATGTCGGCAATTTGTCCTTCAACACGACGGAGGAGACGCTCCGTGGCCTCTTCTCGCAGGACGGTCGGAACGTGGTCGAGGTCAAGATCGTGACCGATCGTGACACCGGCCGCGCGCGCGGCTTCGCCTTCGTCGAGATGAGCACGCCCGCCGAAGCGCAGGCAGCCATCTCGGCGTGCGACGGCAAGTCGCTCGACGACCGCACGATCAAGGTCTCCGAGGCGCAGGAGCGCAGCGGCGGCGGTGGTGGTGGTGGCGGCGGTGGTCGCGGCCGCGATCGCGGCGGTCGTTACTAAGCCGACCCGCCGGCGAGCCCTCGGCTAGTCCTCGAGCAGCGGCTTCAGCCGCGCTCGCGTAGCTGGGCGGCGCAGCTTTCCCAGCGCGCGCTCCTCGATCTGCCGGATTCGCTCGCGCGTCACCCCGAACACCTGGCCGACCTCTTCGAGCGTGTGCGCCTGGGCGTGCCCGACTCCAAAGCGCATCCGTAGGATCTTCTCTTCGCGCGGCGTCAGCTTGCGCAGGATGTCGCGCGTCTCGGCGCAGACGCTCTCTTGCACCACGTCGTCGAGCGCGGAGCCGGCCGTCTTGTCGGCGACGAAGTCGGCCAGCGTCGCGTCCTCGTCGTTGCCGACGGGCGTATCGAGCGAGATCGGCTCGCGCGCCGAGCTCCACAACGAGCGCACGCGCGCGACCGGCAGCGCCAGCCGGCCGGCCAATTCCTCGACGGTGGGCTCGCGCTTGAGCGCCTGCGCCATGGTGCGCGCCGTGCGCGTCAGCTCGGCCAGATGGGCCTGCACGTGGATCGGCACGCGCACGGTGCGCACCTTCTCCTGAACCGCGCGCGCCACGCCCTGGCGGATCCACCAGCTCACGTAGGTCGAAACCTTGAAGCCGCGCGTGTAGTCGAACTTCTCGATGCCGCGGATGAGGCCGATGTTGCCCTCCTGGATCAGATCGAGCAGCGGCAGGCCGCGGTTGGCGTAGGCGCTGGCGATGGAGACGACCAGGCGCAGATTGGCGCGGATGAGCTCGCTGCGCGCGGTCTCGACCTCGCGCTCGCCGGCGCGAATGCCGTCGCAGGCGCGCCGTTCAGCCACGGTTTCGCGGCGCGCCACGCGCTCGATGAGCTCGGCGGCGAGCGTGCGCACGACGTCGTGCCGCAGCTTGAGTTGGTCGAGCGCGGCGGTGAGCTGGGCGCGCACGACCGCGCCTTTGCGCGGACGCGCCAGCCGGACGACGCGCGCGATCTGCCCGAGCACGCGCCGCCGCAGCCGCGCGTCGTCGGGCGCACCCTCGTCCTCGCCGTCGCGCTCGACGACGAGATCGCGCGCGCGGAGCTCCCGGAGCGCGAGCCGGCGCCCGAGCGCCGCCAGCGCGGTCACCGACGCGGCGCTGGCGAAGACGGCCTGCCGAATGTTCGATTCGCCGTCGGCGATGCGCCGGCTGAGCGCGACTTCCCCTTCGCGCGACAACAGCGGCACGCGCGCGATCTGGCGCATGTAGACGCCGACCGGATCGCGCGGCACTCCCGCGTCGTGGTCGCTGTCGTCGCTGTCGTCGTCGTCCGTCGCGCGCGCGGGCTCTCTCACGCTCCGGCCTTCGAGCGATCCGCGCGCGGGCGCGCCAAGCTCACGTGGATCAGCTGGCCGTGGAGCTTCGAGCCGTGCAGCGCCTCGACCGCCTCGGCCGCGGCCGCCGACGAGCCCATCTCGACGAACGCGTAGCCGTGCGACTCGCCGCTCTGGCGGTCGGTCATGATGGTGACGGAGACGACCGTCCGTCCACTGCGTCCGAAGAGCGCGCGCAGCGCCTCCTCGGTCGTGCCCGCCGGCAGCTTGTCGACGAAGAGCCGCGCGCTCACGTGGCGGCCTTGCCGCGCGTCACCAGCTCGGCGGTCCACAGCTTGGTGCCGCCCCACTCGACGAGGATGGCGCCGCACACTTCGCAATGGATCGACGGCGCCTGGCCGCCGGCGTTCGCGCTCGTCATCACATAGACGCTGCTGCAGCCGGCGCACGCGCGATAGCCGTGCTTGCCGCAGGTCTCGGCGCTGAACCAGCCGAGCGGCGCCGCGTTGGGGCGCGTCGTGTCCATGCGCGCGTTGGCGACGCAGCCGTCGTCGCTGCATTCGCGCAGCTCGTTCATCGTCACGTTGTAGCCGGCGGCGGCGAGGCTGTCGCGCATGCGCGTGATCGCGTCGCCGTCGGGCCGATCGGAGAGCTGCGCCGCGGCTTCGATGCCGACGACCTTGTCCTTGCCGCCGAGGACGTCGGTGTGTTCGGTGTAGGCGCCGGCGCCGAGCTCGGCGAGGGCGCGATCGGCGACCCCGACGACGAAGTCGCGATCGGCGAACTTGTCATCGAAGCGGTTGATCTCGATGCGCAGGCGCGCCGAATAACGGCGCGGGGCGCTGCCGCGCTCTTCGATCGGCTCGAGGCTCGCCGACGCCGTCGGCCTGACTTCGACGCGAACGGGACGCGGCGACGAGATTTTCGTATCCAATGATTGGCCTGCCCACATCATGGGCGCTATTGGCGGCATTGCGAGCGAATTCGACCGAAGCCTACTTGTCGACGGGAATGGTGTTGTCTTCCCACTTGCGGTCGATCAGCTTGACCAGCGGATCGATGCCTGCGCGCGCCGGCTCGCCCGCCACCACGAACGAGAACTCCATCTCCGGCTGATCGATGTGCTCGCGCTCGAGCGCCAACGGCGCGCCCTTGGCGTCGAGCACGCCGACGTCGATCCACTCGTCGAGCTTGCGCTCCTGTTCGTAGCCGTTGGCGTCGGCCTCGAGCTTCTTGCACGCCACCTTGACGTGCACGTCGTATTTGCCGTCGTTGCGCCGGGTCGCCTTCGCCGACAGCGCGCGGTTCTGGAAGAAGACGATCTTCTCTAACAGGTCGCTGACGATCGGCTTGTACTTCTCGGGCGCCGCCGCGCGGAATGCCGACACCAGATCCGACGCCAAGAGATGCGGCGCGCCTTCGTACGCGTGCTCGCGCACCAGCTTGGCCAGCACGCCGTCGACGACGTCTTCGCCGAGATAGTCCTGCAGCGCGTACATCACTAGCGAGCCCTTGTTGTAATAGACGTAGCTCTGCGTCTCGACGTGATCGAGCGGCGCCTCCTTCTTGCGCTCGAACACGCGCCCGCGCAGATAGTTGTCGAGCTCGTACTTCAAGAAACGCTTCATCTGCGCCGCGCCGAAGTCGTGCTTCATCACCATCAGCGCCGAGTATTGCGCCAGCGACTCGACGAGCATGCTCGCGCCTTGGGCGCGCGCGCCGCAGATCTGATGTCCCCACCACTGATGGCCGACCTCGTGCGCGGTCACGTAGAAGGGATAGTCGACGTCGTTGTCGTCTTTGGGATCGACCTTGGCGATGAAGCCGATCGCCTCGGAGAACGGGATCGTGTTGGGGAACGACTCGGCGAAGGTCGCGTAGCGCGGGAACTCGACGATGCGCACGTGATCGAACTGATAGGGCCCAAAGTGCCGCGTGTAGTAGTCGAGCGACTTCTTCACGCCTTCGATCATGCGCGCGAGGTTGTATTCGTGGCCGGGCTGGTAGTCGATCTCGATGCCGACGTCGTTCCAGTGATCGCGCGCGACTGCGTAGCGCGCCGAGAGGAAGACGAAGAAGTTCTGCGCCGGCCCCTTCATGTGATAGCGGAAGTGGCGCCGCCCGCCGTCGCTCCAGTCTTTCTCCAACGTACCTGGGGCGATGCCGAGCTGATCGGCGTCGGTCGAGACTTCGGCGTCGAGGCCGATCCAGTCGTCGCCGAGCTCGCCGTGTTGGCGCGCGTCGGGCGCGCTCGGATCGGGAAAGACGTGCTCTTTTAGCGCCAGGCCCTCTTTTTTGCGATCGCTGTCGTCGGAGAGCTCGTCGTCCGCCTGGTACCCGAGCTGCAACAGCGCGGTCGTCGGGATGAACGTGCCGTTGCCGTAGATCGGGATGTTGTCGCCGCTGTTCTTGAAGCCGTGCGCGGCGACGTCGGCTTGATAGCGCAGCGTCGCCGTTTGTTTGGGCTGCAGCGGATCGGCGAGCGTGACCTCGTAAAAGCCGATGGTCTCGTCGCGGATCGTGAACTTTTCGCCGTGGCCGAGCGTCAGCGACGCGAGCTTCACCGCGCCGGGCGCGCTGAAGTAGAGCTTGTCGATGGGCTTGTCGCCGCGGTTGATGAGCGCCCACTCGGCGGCGATGTGAGCGCGCCGCGGCCCGGGGAAGATGTCGACCGCGTATTTTGCGTGGGTCAGGCTCGGCTGCGGCGCTTTTTCGAACTGCTTGTACTTCCGCTCGTAGTCGGCGGTGAGGTGGCGAATGTCCTTCGCCGTCCGATAGTGGTTGAGGACGTTGGTGTTGTAGAAGATGTAGCCACCGACGGCGACGAAGACGGCGAGCGCGGCGCCGAGCGCGATCTTGGAGCCGCCGCCGAAGCGCGCGCGGGCGATGCGCGCGCGCCAACCGAGGCCGCGCTCGACCCCGCGCACGGCGAACAGGTTGGCGACGATCGCCAGCACGATCGCGCCGGCGGCCCAATACAAGTGGAACCAGACGATCGGCCGCAAGAAGTGTCCGTACCCGTTCATGTCCGAGTACGAGTAGTCGGGCGTCGAGCCGTAGATGGCGAGGTTGTGCTCGACGCCGACAAACGGCAGCGCGATGGTCGCGATGTAGAACAGCACCATCACGAAGTGGCCGAGGTACTTGTTGTCGACGATGACGTGCACGAAGACCGCGAGCACCGCGACGTAGCAGAAGTCGAGGAGCTTGATGCCGTACAGATCGCGCAGGTAGAGCCCGAGCTCGACGTGGGTGTAGCCCTTGACGAGCTGCAGGACGACGCCGCACACGCCGACCAGCGTCACCAGGAGCACCTGCACGCCGATGAGCGCGCCCAGCTTGCCGCCAAAGCCGACCCACGACGGCAGCGGCATGGCGTCGACGATCTGATCGAGGTGCGCGTCGCGCTCGCGCCACACCAGCTCGCCGGAGAAGAAGGTGACGATGATGAGGATGAACAGCGCGAAGGTGCCGTGGACGATCTCGAGGACTTCGTAGGTGACCGGATAGGTCGTGGTGCCGTAGATCTTTCCCACCGTCGAGGAGGTGGCGATCACGAAGCCGATGCCGCAGACGACGATGGCGATGAAGTAGACGCTCTTGACCGTCTCGCGCAGCTGCAGGCGGATGAGCTGCGCCAGCGTGGCCAGCTGCGAGGATAGATCGTGGCGCGTGCGAATGTGCGCCGGCATCTTCGCGGGTGCGGCCGCGCCGGCGGCGAGCTCTTTTTGCCGTCGCTGCGGCGGCAGGTGCGCGAAGGCGAAGCGGCGATAGCCATAGATCGCGATCGCGAGCGCGACCGCGAGCCAGACGACGCGGTTGGCGAGGAAGAGGCCGGAAAGGCCGATGAGGCGCGTGTTGCGCTCGGCCGCCGGCCAATATTCGGTGACCAGGCCGGTGGCGGTCATGCCGAACGGATCGACGAGCGCGGCGACCACGCGGTTGTCGATGTCGCGGAACAGGCTCGAGGCGATGAGATAGCCGACGAGGAAGACGATGCTGACGACGTAGATGGGCAGGATGC
>DASXOU010000105.1:0-1618 GCA_036494045.1 Polyangia bacterium
CGTCGCTGCCGAGCGCACGTTCGCGCGCCAGCAACAGGCCGAACGCATCGGGCTCGGCGGCGAGCGCCGCGGCGAGCAGCTCGACCGCGCGCTCGCGCTCGCCGAGACGCTCGAGCCTCAGCTCGGCGGCGCGATAGCGCGCGTCGACGGCGACGTTGCGCCCGACGCCATTGGCCGAGACGCGCTCGTGCAGCTCGGCGAGCTCGTTCCACCGGCCGAGCCGCGCGTACAGCCGCGCGCGCGCCGGCCCGGCCAGCGTCACGCCCGCCAGCGCCGCCGCTTCCCACAGCGACAGCGCCTCGTCGAGGCGCCCGCCCGCTTCCGCCAGCGCCGCGCGGCGCGCCAATCGCGTCGGCGTCGGCGGCAGCTGCGCCAGCACCGGCGCCAGCTCCTCCCAGCGCTGCGCTTCGGTGTACAGCGCGGCGAGCAGCAGGCGCGCCGGCAGATGGCGCGGCGCCAGCGCCAACGCCTGCTGCAGGTACTTGATGCCGTCGTCGACGCGGCCGAGCTGCCGCGCCAACAGCGAGCCCGCCTTGTAGGCGTTGTGCGCGCGCTCGTCGGCGTCGCCGTGCGCGAGCGCGCGCTCGAACAGCGCCAGCAATTCGTCCCAGCGCTCGGCGCGGTGAAACGCGCGCCCGGCCGCGGTATGCACGGTGTGCTCGAGCGGCGCCAGCTCGACGGCGCGCCGGTAGCTGGCGAGCGCCGCTTCGACGTCGCCGCGCTTCTCCTGCAGCCGCGCCGTGTGCTCGAGGAACGACGCCTGCTCGGCGGGGCTGTCGGTGAGGGCGGCGAGGCGCCCGAGCACGGCGTCGAGCTCGGGCGACGGTGCATCGCTGTCCTCGAGCAGCTGCGCCAGCCGCGACAGCGCGTAGCGCATCCGCCCGCCCTCGATGCCCGCAGCCACGCCGAACGCTTCGATCGCCCGCCGCGTGTCGCCGAGCCGCACCGCCGCCAATTCGCCGATCTGCATCTGCAGCCACGTCGCGCGATCGGGCTCGACGCCGCGATCGATCTCGCTGCGATAGAGCGCGCACAGCTGCTCCCACGCGCCTTTGCGCCGCAGCGCCTGCTCGAGCGCGTCGAAGAGCGCGCGCGCCGTCGGTGCCGCGGCGTGCGCCTCGGTCAACACCACGATGCCCTCGTCGAGCGTCGCCGCGCGCGCGGCCAGAAGCTCGCCCGCGCGCAACAGCGCCCACGCGCGCTCGCCCGGCGACGGCGCGCTCGCCGCCTCGGCGCGATGCATCCACACCAGCTTGTCGATGGTGCCGTGCTTGCTGAAGACGCGGCCCGCGCCCTCGAGCGCGGGCATGAAGCTGGCGTCGGCCTGAATCGCTTGCGCGTAGGCCTCGCCGGCTCCGTCGCTGTCGTCGATCTCGCGCTCGCGCACCTCGCCGATGCGCGTCAGGATGTCGGCGCGCGCGCCGGCATCGCCCTCGCCCTCGACGCGTCGCTGATCGAGCTCGATGACGCGGATCCAATTGCCGCGCAGCGCCGCCAGATCCGACAGCTCGGCGAGCGCGGCGGCACGCGCCGGCCCGTCGCTGCGATCGATGACCTCGGCGAATGCCTTCTCGGCGCGATCGAGATCGCCGAGCCGGTAGCGATAGAGGTAGCCGAG
>DASXOU010000106.1:0-6481 GCA_036494045.1 Polyangia bacterium
GCCAAAGGCGCCGAGCTGATCGTGTGGCCCGAGTCGTCGTATCCGTTCTTCTTCGCGCGCGACCAATCGCACGACTGGCCGCCGTTCGACGGTCGGCGCGCGCAACGCGGCTTCTCCACGCCGCTCTTGTTCGGCTCGCTCACGGCCGATTCGCGCAGCCCGTATCCGTACAACTCGGCGCTGCTGCTCGATCACGACGGCGACGTGCGCGGCATCTTCGACAAGAACATCCTGATGGTGTTCGGCGAGTACGTGCCCTACTACGACCAGATCAAGGACTACATCAAGCGTTGGATTCCCGAAGTGTCGAACTGGGCGCGCGGCACCGACGTCAGCGTCTTTTCGCTGCAGACCAAAGAGGGCCTGGTGCGCCTCGGTCCGATGATCTGCTACGAGGACATCTTTCCCTCGTTCGCGCGCCGCCTGGTCAAGCGCGATCCGAACGTACTCATCAACATCACCAACGACGCGTGGTTCGGCCGCACCTCGGAGCCGTACGAGCACCTCGCGCTCGCCGTCTATCGCTCCGTCGAGTCGCGCCTCGACCTCGTGCGCGCGGTCAACACCGGCGTGAGCGCCTACGTCGACGCCACCGGGCGCGTCTACGACAAGTCGCCGTCGGTCGATCCCGATGAGACGCCCGACGTCAAGCCGGTGGCGCTGCTCGACGAGGTCGCGGTGATGCAGCCGTTCAAGGTCTACGCGACGCTCGGCGAATGGTTCGGCGGGCTGTGCCTCCTCGTCGCGGTCGTGCTCGGACTGATGGCGCGCGCGCGCGGCGGACAGCCGGTGCGTTGGCGGCTCGTCCTCGCCGGCGCGGGCGCGCTCGTGGTCACGACGATCGTGCTGGCCGCGGTCTTCTGCGGGCCGGGACATTTGCGCACGGTGATCCAGCTCTTGACCCATCGACACGTCGGCGCCGATCCCGACGTCGCCTTCACCGTTGGCGTGCATCTCATGCCCGCGGTGACGATCGGCTGCCTCGTCGCCGGCGCGGTGGTGGCGCGGATCGCCGCGACGTCCAAGGGCGAGCGCGGCCCGCGCCTCGAGATGACGATGAGCGTTCTTGCGATCCTGGTCGTGCCCGCGGTGCTCTTCGGCACGCTCGAAGGCGAGCAGGCGGGCCTGGTCATCTCGGCGATGCTGGCGACGGGCCTGGCCTTCTTCGCCGGACGAATCTATCGACGGATCTTCCCCGTCAGCGCGTAGCTGCTTAGGATCGAGGCATGCGCGCGTCGATCCTGCCGCTCGCGATCCTCTTGGCCGGCTGCGGCCCGACACCGCGGCCGCCCGACGGCGGCGGCAGCGCGGCGCAGGAGATCCTGTATCTCGTGCACAACGACGTGTGGCGCATCGGCGCCGACGGCAGCGACGCGGCGCGGCTCGGCACCGTCGGTGACGACGGCTGGCGCACCGGCTTTCCGCGCCGCCTCGCCGACGGGCAGCTGGCGCTCCTCGCCGACGACGTCGGCGCCATCTATCCCTACCTCGTCGACGACGGACAGAGCCGCGCGGTCGGGCCCACCAACGTGACCATCCACGACGCGTTGTGCGGCGCGCTCGTCGGCGGCGCGGCCGCGCTCGTCTACACGGTCACGCAGTTCGACGGCTCGAGCTCGGCCTTGATGCGCGCCGATCCGGGCAGCGGCGTCGCGCAAGCGGTCGCCGTCGAGACCGGCGGCGAGCTCTCGGAACCGTCGCCGTGGGACGACGGCTCGGTGCTGGCGGTGCGCTCGGCGCGCGGCGCGGTCACCGTCGAGATCCTCGACGTCACCGGCACAAGCGCGCGCGAAGTCCTCGCCACTATCGATCCGCCCTACTCCGCCCACGGCGCCGCGCGCCTGCCCGACGGGCGCGTCGTGTTCATCCGCACGGATCCGCGCGATCTGACCGACACCGCCGTCGGCGAATTGTTCGTCCTCGATCGCGGCGGCGTCGCGCGCACCACCGGCATCACCGGCGTGCTCGCGCTCGTCGTCGCCGGCGACGACATCGTCTACGAAGAGGGCGGCGCCGACGGGGTCACCGATCTGGTGCGCACCGACCTCGTCGGTCCGCCGGTCAACCTGACGCGCACGCAAAACGTCGCCGAGCACCTCGGCTGGAGCGACTCGGGGCTATAGCGACGTGGTGTGGCCGGCTTCGATGATGACGTGGCGGGCGATGACGCGGCGGCGCGCGTGCAGCCGCACGTCGTACTCGCCGGGCGGCAGCTCGAGCGTGCACGGCGCCGGCGGATAATAGACGGCGCCGATCGACGGCCGCGCGCCGGGCGGTCCCGCGATCTCGAGGATGCCGTTGGACGCGTGCGGCGGCGCCAGCGGGGTCGCGTGCGGAGCCGCTGTCGTCGCAGCCGTTTCCGGCGGCGGCAGGCGCGGCGCGGCGCCCGACGAGACGGCGATGACGATGGCGATGAGGATCGCGGTGCCGACGGCGGCCGCGATCGCGAGCAGGAGGCCGCGCGACGGCCGCGGGCCGAGCAGATCGCCGTCGGCGTAGAGCGGCTCGGGCGACGGCAGCGTGCGCACCCCGATGGGCGCCGAATGAGTCGAAGGCGTCACCGAGTGGGTCGCGGTCGGCGTGCGATCGAGTCGCCGCGAGATCGGCGGCGGCAGCGGCGTGGTCACGATCGAGAGGCGCGGCCGATCGGCGCGCAGCTCCGTCGCCGCGTCCTCGCCGTCGCCGATGGCGGCGCCGCCGAAGTCGACGAGCTCGCCACGCAGGCGCGCCAGATCGTTCGCCAGCGTCTCGGCGTCGTAGCCGGGCGCGTGGCGTCCGAGCGCCGTCACCACCGCGCGGCGGAACTGCGCCGCGTCGGCGAAGCGCTGCCGCGGATCGTCGACGACCGCGCGCCTCAAGATCTCGGCGACGTCGGCCGGCACCAGCTCGGGCGGCACGCGCCGCGGCCAGGTGAACATCGGCCCGTACGGCGTGGCGTAGCTCGACTCGCGCGCCACGTCGCCGAGCAGCGACTCGAACAGCGTCACGCCGACGGCGTAGAGATCGGCGCGATGATCGACCGGCTGCCCGGTGAGCTGCTCGGGCGCCATGTAGCGGCTCTTGCCCTTGACGCTGCCGGTGCGCGTGCGCGTCAGCCGCCCCGACGCGTGCGCAATGCCGAAGTCGCCCAGCTTGACCGCGCCGTTGTCGTCGAGCATGACGTTGGCCGGCGAGACGTCGCGATGCACGATGCGCCGCGGCTGCCCGCGATCGTCGACCGCGGAGTGCACGGCGTGCAGGCCGCGCAGCACTTCGCCGATCACGTAGAGCGTCATCGGTAGCGGCAGCTTGGCGCCGGGCACGCTGCGCGCGATCGCCCGCAGATCGAGCCCGCGCACGTACTCCATGACGATGTAGAAGATCTCGCCCTGCCGCCCGACGTCGATGACCTGCACGACGCACGGATGCACGATGCCGCCGGCGATGCGCGCCTCGTCGAGCAGCATGTCGACGAACTCGGGCTCGTTGGCGAACTGCGGCAGGAGCACCTTGACCGCGACGTCGCGCTCGAAGCCGCCGAGCGACTGCACGCGCGCGCGGAACACCTCGGCCATGCCGCCACGACCGATGTGCTCGACCAGCGTGTAGCGGTCGAGCCGATCGCGCATCTGCACGACTCCGGCAACGGGCATACCCCCTCCCAAAGCCAGAAGCGTGCCCAGGCCAACCCCGCGAATCGACATGCCGACGGCGGCGATTCGCTAGGGTGCATCGACCCCGTTGCCCACGGTTGTGGGGTCGTCAAGCCGCAGGCGGATCCGGATGGTTGGGCCAATTGGACGCGTACCCTAAAAGAGGGTTAAGATGCGGCGACGCGGACTTCTACGAGGGGTGCTCATGCGCGCAGTCGTGGCGGGTCTGGTGATACTGGCGGCAGCGACGAACGCGCGCGCGGCCGGCGAGAACATCGAGCAGGCGAAGCAGTACTTCAACGCCGGCGTCGATGCCTACGACCAGGGCAAGTACGAAGTGGCGCTGCGCGAGTTCCAGCACGCGCACGCGCTGTCGCATAGCCCGGCACTCTACTTCAACATGGCCGCGTGCGAAGAGCACATGGACCACTATCAGGCGGCGGGGCTGCTGCTTCGTCAGTATCTGATCGAGAAACCCGACGCCGATGATCGCGCCAACGTCGAGCTGCGCATCAAGTCGCTCGAGGAGCGCGATGAGCGGCTGCACAAGATCGAGCCCGAGCCGACGGTGAAGCCGACGCCGGGCACGACGACGGCGCCGGCGACGGTGACGACGACCGAGGCGCCCAAGCGCCACCTCAAGTACACGTGGGTGATGTTGGGCGTGACCGCGGGCGTCGGCGCCGCGGCGATCGGCGTCGGCGCGTACACGGTCGCGCACCACTCCGACCTGAAGAACGGCTGCGGCAACAGCGCGGCGGGCTGCTCGTCGTCGCAGATCAACGGGCTCAAGTCGACGGCGGTCGCCACCGACGTGCTCATCGGCGTGGCGGCGGCGGCCGCGGTGGCGACGGTGGCCTTCGCCATCGTCGAGAGCCGCAAGGGGCGGTCGCACGCGGAGCGCGGCACGCATGTCGCGTTCATCGGCAACGGCGTAGCGTTCTGATGCGCCCGCTGGTCGGCATCGCGCTCTTCGCGGCATTGTCCGTCGGCGGCTGCTCGCTCTTGTTCAACGGCAAGGACCTGCACGGCCGCAGCGGCGGCGGTGACGACATGGCCGTCGGCGGCAGCGGCGGCGACGGTGGCACCGACGGCGACCTCGGTGCGGGCGGCAGCGGCGGCAGCGGTGGCGGCGGCGGTAGCGCCAGCTGCACGCCCAAGTCGACGTTCAACTTCACGCTCTCGCACCCGGCCGTCGCCGCCTCCGACCCGTACTACATCGCGCTTGCCGACATCGACGGCGACGGCCACGCCGACATCGTGACCTCCAATTACGGCGAGAACACCTTCAGCGTTCTCCTCGGCGACGGCCAGGGCGGCTTCACGTTGGCGGCCCCGACGCCGATCCAGACCTGCACCAGTCCGCTCGAGATCGCGGTCGCCGATCTCAACAGCGACGCCACGCCCGACCTCGTCATCACCTGCTTCGACGGCACGACCTCGGCGATCGACGTGCACCTCAACCACAGCACGCCCGGCACGGTCAGCTTCGCCGCGCCCAAACCGCTGTCCAACCTGCCGTCGACCGGCAAATACTTCTTCCCCGCGATCGGCAAATTCGGCGGGAGCGGCGCGCATCCAGGGCTCGTCCTCGTCGGTAACAACCAAATCTACATCTTCTACGGCAATGGCGACGGCACGTTCCCCACCGGCGGGCCGACCTTCATGTCCGGCATGGGCGCCGACGCCGCCGCCGTCAGCGACATCAACGGCGACGGGCTCGACGACATCGTCTCCTACAACGACGACGACAACGACATGATGCTGGCGGTGTCGTCGCCGACCGGCTACATGCTGACGCGGCTGGCCTACAACTTGACCGACATGGGCGACAGCGGCGGCCAGGTCTACTTCGGCGGTACGCCCATCTTCGTCGACTTCGACCACGACGGGCTCAAGGACATCGTGATCGCCTCGGGCACGAGCGAGCCCGGCGACATCTACATGTTCAAGAACGGCGGCACGACCACGGCGCCCTCGTTCCCCGTCTTCGCCAAGCAGATCGACGTCGGGGACGAGCCGCTCGTCGTCGCCATGGCCGACTTCAACTGCGACGGCACGCTCGACATCGTATCGTCGTCGAACGGCTGCCAGTCGGGACAGGGCTGCAGCGGCGGGCCCGAGCTCTGGGTGCTGCCGGGGCATGGCACCGGCTTCGACCCGCGCCAGACGACCACGATCGATCCCTACTGCGACAGCTTCGCCATCGCCGACTTCAACGGCGACGGCTATCCCGACATCGCCTGCGGCGGCGGCAGCAACAATCCCAAAGCGATCAACCTGCTGCTCTCGGGGCCGTAAGTGAGGTTGCACGTGATGCGCTCGATCGTCGGCTTTGGCCTCTTCGCGGCGTTGTGCGTCGGCGGCTGCTCCTTGTTGTTCAACGGCAGCGACCTCCACGGCGACAAGGGCGACGGCGGCGGCGGCGCGGGCGGCAGCGGCGGTTCGGGCGGCAGCGGCGGCAGTGGCGGCGGCGGCGGCAGCGACGGCGGCGGCGGAACCGGCGGCAGCGGCGGCGGCGGCGCGCTCGGCACCGTCTCGTTCGCGGCCGGCACGCCAACCACCGTCGGCGCCAATCCCTACAGCATCGCCGTCGGCGACTTCGACGGCGACGGCAATATCGACGCGGTCACCGCCAACGCGGGCGCCAGCAAGAACGTGACGTTTCTTTTCGGCGACGGCACCGGCGGCTTCAGCGCGGTCAACGTCGCGATGCCGGCGGCCGACAACTGCGCGCCCTACGCCATCGGCGCCGGCCGCTTCAACGCCGACACCATCGACGACGTCATCGTCACCTGCACCGATCTCGACGTGAACAACCACGTCTACATCCTCGTCGGCGCCGCCGG
>DASXOU010000107.1:0-4328 GCA_036494045.1 Polyangia bacterium
CGACGGCGCCGCGCGACTGCGACGGACGGTGCCGGCGGCGCAAGCGGGCGCCTGGATCGCGGTCACGCAGCCGCTCGGCCCCGGCGCGCATCGCGTCGCGCTGGTCACGCACGCCGCCTCGACCGCGTTCTGGGGCGATCCACTGATCGTCGATCGCGGCGCCGGCCGCCCGACGCCGAACGTGCTCTTCGTGATCATCGATACCCTGCGCGTCGACGCGCTGCCGGCGATGCCGCGGCTGCGCGCGCTCGCCGCGCAGGGCGCGTCGTTCACCCAGGCGATCACCGCCGCTACCTGGACGCGGCCGTCGGTGCTGGCGATGCTCGGCGGCGACCTGCCGACGGCGCTCGGCCAGGGCGCCGAGGAGATGATCCCCTCCGACGGCGACCGCCGCCGCTTCTACGCGATCGCGCCGCCGCTTTTGCCACGTGTCCTCGCCGCGAACGGCTATCGCGCGGTCGCCATCGGCAACAACTTCTTCCTGCTCGGCTACCCGCAGATCGGCCTGACCCTCGGCTTCGAGGAGGTCGCCGACATCCGCCACCCGGTGCTCGACACGCCGGCGATCACCAATGCCGCCATCGCCTTCCTCGAGGCGCACCGCGACGAGCCGTGGCTCTTGCATCTGCACTACGACGCGCCGCACTGGCCGTACACGCCGCCGCCGGCCTACCTCGCCAAGGTGCCGCCGATGCCGTTTCCCGACGACTCCATGGCGCGCGCGTATCTCGCCGAGGCCGCCTACGCCGACGATTACCTCGGCCGCGTCATCGACGCGCTCGATCGGCTCGGTCTGTCGGAGCACACGCTCGTGGTCGTCGTCGGCGATCACGGCGAGGTGTTCGACCACGCGCACGCGCACACCGTCGAGGCGCTGCATCAACCGACGCTGCACCATCACGGCTGGTCGGGCTACGACGAGCTCCTGCGCGTGCCGCTGGTCATGCGCATGCCGGGGACGATTCCCAAGACGACGATCGACGAGCAGGTGAGCTTCGTCGACATCGAGCCGACCATCCGCGAGCTCACCGGCATCGCCGCGCGGCCGGGCGCGCGCGGCCGCTCGCTGGCGCCGCTGTGGCGCGGCGGCAAGCTGCCCGAGCGGCCGGCGTTCGTCGAGGGGCAGGACGTGCGCGTGGTGCGTGACGGCGGCTGGGCCTACTTGCGGCGCAGCGACGGGCGGCTGACCCTCGACGGCGGCAAGCGCGTGGTGCGCACCGAGGAGCTCTACGATCTTTCGCGCGACCCCGCCGAGCACACCGATCTGGCCGCGCACGATCCCGAGGCGCTGGCGCGGATGCGCGCGCTCTTCGAGCACGAAGCGCCGACGCCGCGCGACGCGCCCGTGGCGGTGGTGCATTTGCGCGTCGCTCCCGACGAGCGCGCCCACGTCGTCGACGGTACGCTGCACTCCGACGGCGCGATCTCGCTGCGCGGCGTCGCCGGCGCGGAAGCCTCGCCCGTCGACGCGCACACCTTGCGGCTGATCTTGCGCGGCGCCGCCGAAGTGGATCTGGCGATCGATCCGCCGACCGCGAGCATCACGCTCGCGCTCAAGCGCGACGGCACCCCGGTCGCCCCGCGCCAGGTGCTACTCGGCGAGTTCGCGCTGCCGCTGCTCGCCGACGCCGACGAGCTGCGCCTCGACGGCGGGCGTCTCACCTGGATCGACGCCGAGCATCCGCCGCTGCGGGGCGAGCGCGGCGAGATCCTCTTGTGGCGCGATCCGAGCCCGATCACGTCGCTGACGCTACCCGCGGCCGGCAAGTCGTCGAGCGAAGTGGCGGGAATGATGCGCCGGTGGGGTTATGCCCAGCCGGGAAAATGAGCGCCGCTCAAGCGAGGTAGTGCGGCTGCGCTTGCGCATCGGCGTGCGCGCGTCCGGTGAACAGCTCGTCGGTGGTGGCCGAGCGCACGGTGTGCACGTGAATCGAGATATGCAGCGTCTCGCCGGCGAGCGGATGGTTCGTATCGACCAACACGAGCTCCTCGTTGGCCTCGATGACACGGAAGGTGATGCTCTTGCCGTCGGGGCGCGAGGCCGAGAACATCATCCCGGGTCCGACCTCTTCGTCCTCGGGGAAGGCCGCGCGCGGTACCACGAACACCCCGGAAGGATCGCGATCGCCGTAGGCCTCGCCCGGCGGAACCACGACCTCGAGCAGCGCGCCCGACTCGAGCCCTTCGATCGCACGCTCCACGCCGGGAACGATCTGCCGTCGCCCGTGCAAGTACGTCAGCGGCTCCTGCCCGACGCTGCTCTCGACCACGCGGCCGCTGCCCAGCCGAATGGTGTAATCCATGCACACGACGCGATCCTTCGAGATTTTCACGGGGCCTCCCTCGTGCTCGACGACATGGTTTTGCAAGAGCACGACCACAAGGCACGCTTGCCCTCGGGGCGAGCGCTTGACAGCACGCTGACCGGCGTCGAGAGTTACCGTCGATGATCGACCTGAAGCTGCTCCGCGAGAAACCCGAGGACGTGGTCGCGACCTATCGCGAGCGTCTCTTCGACGACGCGGCCGCCGAGACCGCGAGGAAGCTGCTCGAGCTCGACACGCGGCGCCGCCAGATCGTCGCCACCGCCGACGAGCTCAAGCAGAAGCGCAACACCGGCTCGGCCGCGGTCGGGCGCGAGAAGGATCAAGAGAAGCGCAAGCAGCTCATCGCCGAAATGGACGGCATGAAGGGCCAGATCGCCCAGGCCGACATGGCGCTCGCTGCGCTCGACGAGGAGATGGCGACGCTGGCGCTGCAGCTCCCCAACCTCCCCGACCCCTCGGTGCCGGCGGGCAAGAGCGACGCCGAGAACAAGGTCGTGCGCGAGACGGGCAAAAAACGCGACTTCGCCTTTGCGCCCAAGCCGCATTGGGATCTCGGCACCGAGCTCGGCATCATCGACTTCGATCGCGGCGTCAAGATCTCGGGCTCGCGCTTCTACCTCTTGCGCGGCGTCGGCGCGCGGCTGCAGCGCGCGCTCATCGCGTGGATGATCGATGTCCACGTCGAGCAGGGCTACAGCGAGGTCTACCCGCCGCAGATGGTCAAGCGCGAGTGCCTGGTCGGCACCGCGCAGCTGCCCAAGTTCGGCGAGAACCTCTATCGCGACGCCGAGGAAGATTATTACTGGGTGCCGACCGCGGAAGTTCCGGTCACCAACATGTACCGCGACGAGGTGCTCGACGCCGACGCGCTGCCCATCAAGCACGTCGCGTATAGCGCCTGCTTCCGGCGCGAGAAAATGGCGCACGGCAAGGACACGCGCGGCATCAAGCGCGGGCATCAGTTCGACAAGGTCGAGATGGTGAAGTTCGTCGCGCCCGAAGCGTCGCTGGCCGAGCTCGACTCCCTCGTCGCCGACGCCGCCGCCATCCTCGAACGGCTCGAGCTGCCCTATCGCGTCGTCGAGATGGTGACGGGCGATCTGTCATTCGCCGCGAGCAAGAAGTACGACCTCGAGACCTGGGCGCCCGGCTGCGGCGAGTGGCTCGAGGTGTCGTCGTGCTCGACGTTCGGCGACTTCCAGGCGCGGCGCGCGATGATCCGCGCCAAAAGCGGCAAGGACAAGCCGCGCTACGTGCACACGCTCAACGGCTCGGGGCTGGCGCTGCCGCGCACGCTCATCGCCGTGCTCGAGAACTACCAGCGCGCCGACGGCAGCGTCGACGTGCCGAGGGTCCTGCGGCCGTACCTCGGCGGGCTCGAGACGATCACCGCGGCGACGAAATGAGCATCTGACGGCGGCGCCAGACGACCGAGTCCATGTCGTCCTGGCCCGTCGACCAGAAGTAGATGCCGGGGATGCCGATGACCAGGCCGACGCCGCCGGTGATGACGCCGGCGATGATCTTGTCGATCTGATCGAACAGGTTCGGGCTCGTCGAGCCGAAGCCGATGAGCACGCCGCCGACGATGCTGAGCGCGATGCCGGGTGCGGCCAGGCCGACGCCGATGTTGCGCGTGTACTTGGCGCGCTTGTAGGCGCGATCGAGCTGCACCGGGTCGGTGCGCGCCGGCGCCGCGGTGTCGTCGGCTTTGGGCGGCGGCAAGATCGGCGGCGGCGGTGTCGGCGGCGGCGAAGTCGCAGTCGTCGTGGTCGTCGTCATCGGCGACGTCGAGTCAGCACGCGCGACCGCGCCGGCGAGCACGATCACGGCGAGCCCGGCGAGCACGCACGCGCGCATCGTCAGCGCTCCGCCGGATAGCAGCGGTAGATGAAGCCGCAACGCAGGCGATGGCAGGTTGCGAGCGGCCGCTGCGCCCAGTCGTCGGCGGCGCGCGCCGCGGCGAGCGAGCGGCCGAGCGCGGCCAGCTCGGCCTCGAAC
>DASXOU010000108.1:0-10031 GCA_036494045.1 Polyangia bacterium
ACCATCATCGTCAAGCAGCACGACCAATACTTCATGGTCGTCGTGCCCGCGACCGAATCGGTCGATCTGCCGGCGTTGCGCGATCTGCTCGGCCCCGGCGTCGAGATCGCCAGCGAGCCCGAGATGATCTCGCTCTTCCCCGCGTGCGAAGCGGGCGCGATGCCGCCGCTCGGCGGGCTCTACGGCCTGCCCGTGATCGCCGACGCGTGCCTCGAGCGCCAGCCGACCATCACCGTCAACGCCGGCACGCACACCGACGTCATCGAGCTACGCTGGCAAGACTTCGTCGAGTCCGAGCGCCCGCGCCTGCTCACGCACTAGCGCGCGCGCCCGCTCGCTACACGTCGTCGTCGCCGACGTAGTAGCCAGGATCGCCGGGCAGCGGCTCTTCGCCGGGTCCGACCATCTTCAGCTTCAGAAGGCCGCGCACCTCGACCTGCCGGATGCGCTCGCGCGTCAGGTTCAAGATCTCCCCGACCTCCTCGAGCGTGATGCCACCGCGATCGGCGACGTCGAGCGAGCAGGTGTCCGACATTTCCCAGACCTCGAGATCCGGAAAGTTGAGCTTGATGCTGCCCGTCTCCGGATTGACGTCGAGATACAGGTGGTGCTTGCACGAGACGTACGGGCACGGCCGCACGTCTTCCTTGCAGGCGCCACGCGACATCGGCCGATCCGGATCGTCGAGGATCGGCAAGAGCTCGCGAAAGCGCAGCTCCTCTTTGGTCAGCCGCTTGGGCGCGATGGTCTTCGAGCGGGCGCGCGTGCGCCGCTTCTGACGGATCTTGCGGCTGATCGGCAGCTCGTCGGTATCGGCCGCTTCTTCGCCGCCTGCGCCGTCATGCGCGAGCAGCTGATGCTTGATCTCGTCGCGCGTATCGTCGTCCATTGCGCCTCCTTCGTTTCCATCGCCGCAGCTCGTGTCGCTACAGCAGATCTCCGGCGCCCCCCGAAGCGCCGGAGGAAAATGCGCGCGCCCTCGCCGCGCGCTCCAGCGGCCGAACAATCTGCCGCTCTAGACCGTCGATTCGGCCGACCAGGTCGTCGGCCACGCGGCGCGCGTCCGTCAGCTCCTTGCCGAGCTGCTTTCTGCGCCCCGGATCGAACTCCGGCGCCTTGAGCTCGCGCTCGAAGCCGCCGAACAATTCCTTGAGCCCGCGCTCGAGCGCCTCGATCTCGTCCTTGAAGCGCAGGAACGAGCGCTGGATCTCTTCGATGGTGTAGCTCTCGGCCATCATCTGCTTGATGGCGTTGACCCGCCGCACCACCGTCGACGGGTAGAGGCCCATCGAGCCCTGGTGCTTGCCCTTGCGACCGACGCGGCGGCTGCGCGGCAACAGGCCGAGCTGCACGTACTTGCGGAACGTCGCCTCCGACAGCTTGACCCCGCGGGCGCGGAAGACCTCGACCACCTGCGCCGACGACATGCCGTCCGGGTGCGCGCGCTCGATGGCGTCGAGCTCGCGCACCGGCAGCAGCCCGCCGCCCGTCTCGCCCTCCGCTTGTTGCGATCCCCCGCGCACCATGCTTCGAATGTATTCCATTCTAAAGAATCTACTCAAGCGAAAAGTTGCGCGCGCGACGAACTTTGATACTGAACGCGCGCGCAGACGAAGATTCGCGTCGCGTCGACCGCCGCGCTAGGCTGCGCCGATGCGTGCGCGCTTCGCCCTCCTCGTCGCCCTGTTGCCCCTTCTCGTCGCTGCCGGCCGTTCGTTTCACTACGACGCGATGAAGGTGCGCGGCTTCGATCCGCCCGTCGGCTGGGAGGCGCAGCCGATCGGCTCGTACGCGCGCCTCATCGGCTCGTGGGAAACGAAAGAGGGCGGCCGGCTGACGTTGGTCGCGCAGAAGATCAAGGACGGCTCGACGGCGCGCGCGCTCGCCGACGAGAGCCGGCCGGCGCTCGAGCGTCAGGGCTTCCGCGAGATCAAGCTGTCGCCGGCGCCGGCGGCGGGCGACGAGAGCGATCGGCTGCTGCTCGACGCCTCTACCGACGAAGGGCGCCGCTTCGTGCGCCAGCTCTACGTCGCCGCGGGCACGATCGGCTACGTCGTCACCATGGTGGGCCCGATCGCGCGCGCCACCGCGATGCGGCGCGACTTCGACGAGGCGGCGACGTCGCTCAGCGTCGGCGATCGCGGCGACGCCGTCGCGCCCCCCAACCGTTGATGCTAGTCTTCGGCTGATGCCCGCCTTCGCCAGCGTCGACGACGTCATCACGCGCCTGCGCGCGCACGACTACGTGTGCGATCGCCGCATCGCCACCGCCGTGTTCCTCGCCGATCGCATGGAGAAGCCGATCCTCGTCGAGGGGCCGGCCGGCGTGGGCAAGACCGAGCTCGCCAAGACGCTGGCGACGGCGCTGTCGGCCGAGCTCATCCGCCTGCAGTGCTACGAGGGCCTCGACGAAGCCAAGGCGCTCTACGAGTGGGAGTATCCGAAGCAGCTCCTCTACACGCAGATCCTGCGCGACAAGATCGGCGAGGTGACCGCCGGCGCGACTTCGCTCGCCGACGCCGTCGACAAGTTGGCCGCACAAGAGGACGCCTTCTTCTCCGAGCGCTTCCTGTTGGCGCGGCCGCTGCTTCGCGCGATCCGCTCGCCGGCGCGCAGCGTGCTCCTCATCGACGAGGTCGATCGCTCCGACGCCGAGTTCGAGGCGTTCCTGCTCGAGGTGCTCTCCGACTTCCAGGTCTCGGTGCCCGAGCTCGGCACGCTGCGCGCGGCGGTGCGCCCGTTCGTGCTGCTGACGTCGAACAACGCGCGCGAGATGACCGACGCGCTCAAGCGCCGCTGCCTGCACTTGTTCATCGGCTATCCCGACGCCGCGCGCGAGCTCGAGATCGTGCAGACGCGCATCCCCGAGGCGGCGGCGTCGCTCGCCGAGGCGGTCGTGCGCGTGGTGCAGCGCGTGCGCGACCTCGATCTGAAGAAGCGCCCGTCGGTATCCGAGACGCTCGACTGGGCGCGCGCGCTCACCATCTTGAACGCGCAGACGCTCGATGAGGCGCTGGTCGAGGACACGTTGAATTTGATCTTGAAGTACGAGGGCGACATCGAACGCGCCCGCGAGAAGATTTCCGAGCTAACGGCGAACAGCTAACGGCCGCTTCATTCCGCGTTCGCGGCTGCGGCGGCCTTCGACGTGTCGAGCGTGACCATGTCGCCGGTCGTGAAGCCCGCCCCCTTCTGCGGCACGCACACCGACAGCTTCTCGTTCAAGTGGTCGGCCACCTGCAAGACGCCGACGAGCTTGCCGAGCTCGTGCCCGATGACGGCGCCCGTCGCCGGATCGGTGATCTCCTCGCCGAGCCGCCGCACCGAGAGCGTCGCGCCCACCGGCAGGCCGATGTCGCTGCCCGCGGTGATGTAGATCTTGCCGCCCTTGCCGATCTTCGCCACCGCGCCCGACCACGGCTTGGCGTCGGCCTTGGCGATCACCTTGTTGATCATGTTGTGGATGGCCATGTAGAGCGCGCGCTTGCCGAGCGTCTGATCCTCGGAGACCTCGCCGCCGCCCATCACCACGGTCGACGATTGGTTCGACGCGCCTTCGCCCGACTCGGCGACCCAGATTTCCCCGGTGGTCGCGTCGGTCATGCGCAAAGAGACGCGCGCGTGAAAGGTCTTGGTGCGCTTCTGATAGTAGCCGCCGAACCCCGACGTCTTGTTGTCGGCGTCGAAGTCGGTGATCTTGCCGGTCACGAGCGCTTGCAGGCCAAGCAGCTTGCCCGCCTTCGCCGCCGTCTGCGCCGAGATCGCGCCCGTCATCCCGAGGCCCTGCTCCTTCAGCACCTGCGCCAGCTGCTCGCGCTCGACGACGACGAAGGCGCCCGACTTCACCAGCGCCTCGGTGGCCGCATCGCGCGCCGCCTCGGCGAGCGCATCGCGCGAGCTGCCCCAGTAGCCGTGCGGATGCGACGCGTTGTCGAAGTCGACGATGCCGACGCGCTTCTTCGGCCCGTGCAGCTTCGGCGGCGGCGCCTCCGCCGTCTCCTGGCAGCAGGCCGCGTCGCCCGACGCCGCCGGCTTGTCGTCTCCCTTGGTATTCTTCGCGCCGCCGGCGCAGCCAATCGCGATCAGCGCCGGAGCCCAGAGCAACATCCGCTTTCTCATCGTCTTCTCCTGTTGATTTCGGAATTTCAATTCCGTAATTCGGTTCGTTCGTCAGTCGGCGAGCTTGCGCGTCAGCTCCTCGGCGGCCAGGCGCGCCGCCGAGTTGATGGCATTGAGCCGCGCGGTCTCGGGATCGATGTGCACCTCGGCCGCGTGCTGCGTGGTCGCGCCCATGACCTTGCCATCGCGCACGCGCACCAGGCGCGCCACCACGTTGCCCTGGCCCGACTGCATACCGGCGCCGGCGAGCTCCGAGTGATAGACGAGCTGCGCGGTGCCCTTGGCGATGACGACGTAATCGGCGTCGCCGCGCTGGGCGATCTGCCGCGCCTCGCCCGCCGAGAGATCGAGCACCTCGAAGGCGGGCTTGGGCGCGAGCTTGCCGCGCAGGACCTCGGGATCGACGACGTGGAAGCCGGCGCCGCCGAACACTTCGGCGACGGTGGCCTCGATGCCGCCCATCTCGTTCACCTCGCGGACCACGGTCGTCTTGGTGCGAATCACGCCCGGCGTCCACACCAGGTCGGTCCAGCCGAACACGCGGTGCGGGCCGAGCTGCTCGGTCGCCAGAATGAGCACGCGCTTGCCGTCGAGCTTCTCGGCCGACGCGCGCCCCTCCGTCGCCGGCGCGCGCCCGCGTTTGCCGCCCAGCGCCACGCTCAACGCATCGACGTCGACCTCGGCCGAGATCTGCACCTGCAGGATGTTTCCGTCGACGTCCTCCGACACCACGCTCGAGCGGGGCACGAACGCCGCCGCGCGATCGTAGACCGCGTGATCGGTCGCGTTGTCGTCACCCTCGGCGGCGCCGCCGAGGCCGCCCGCCACCTGCGCAACGGCCGAGCGCAGCGCGCCCGAAATCGCCTGCGAGCGCGCCAGCGCGCGGTTGCCACCGACGACGACGGCGTGCCCCTCCGCCGACACCGTGGCGCGCCGCGCCTCGGCGCGCACGGCGATCAGCGTGAACGAGAGGACGGCGACAACTGCGGCGATGAGCGTTCGAGTGCGTCCCATGCGCCATGACTACGGCGCAGGAGAAGTGATCTTCCTCAGTAAGCGATGGCGAACAAGACTTCGGTGTCGGTGGGCTCGCCGGTGTAGATGCAGCGCCCCGACAGCCCCGACTGATCGAGCGGAATGCAGCGCACCGTCGCCTTGGTCTCGTCCTTGATCTTGGCCTCGACGGCGCGGTCGGGCTTGAAGAAGCAGCGCACGAAGCCGCCCTCGGTGGTGACGATGCGCTTGAGCTCGTCGTAGCTCTCGGCCTTGCGCGTGCTCGTGTCGCGGAACGCGCGCGCGCGCGCGAGCATGTCGCGCTGCATCTGGTCGAGCCGATCGACGAGCCACGCGCGCGACGCGTCGCCCACCTGCACGGTCTCCTTCGATCGATCGAGCCGCTTCTTCAAGACGAACGCGCCGCCGGCGACGTCGCGCGGTCCGACCTCGACGCGGAACGGCACGCCGCGCTGCTCCCAGTGATACTGCTTGTCGCCCGGCCGGTTGTCGCGCCAGTCGACGACGATCTGTTGATGCGTCTCGCGATCCCAGGTGTAGCTCTCGATGCCTTCGCCGGAGACGCGCGGCGGACGCACCTGACCGCCGCACAATTCGGCGACCAGCTTGTCGGTGAACGCCTTGATGGTCGCGCGCTCCTCGTCGCCGCGGAAGATCGGGACGATGGCGACGACGGTCGGCGCGACCTTGGGCGGCAGCACCAATCCTTCGTCGTCGGAGTGCGCCATGATGAGCGCGCCGATGAGCCGCGTCGAGACGCCCCACGACGTCGTCCACACGTGCTCCTGCTTCTGATCGCGCCCGAGAAACTTGATGTCGAACGCGCGCGAAAAATTCTGCCCGAGGTTGTGCGACGTGCCCGCTTGCAGCGCCTTGCCGTCCTGCATCAGCGCTTCGATGCAATAGGTCGTGTCGGCGCCGGGGAACTTCTCGGCGTCGGTCTTCTTGCCCTTGATGACCGGCACGGCGAGGAACTCCTCGGCGAACGCCGCGTAGACGTCGAGCATGCGCAAGGTCTCCTCCTGCGCTTGCGCCGCCGTTTCGTGCGCCGTGTGCCCCTCTTGCCACAGGAACTCGGCGGTGCGCAGGAACAAGCGCGTGCGCATCTCCCAGCGCATCACGTTGCACCACTGATTGATGAGCACCGGCAGATCGCGATAGCTCTGGATCCACTGCGCGTACATATGGCCGATCACCGTCTCCGACGTGGGGCGGATGATGAGCGGCTCCTCGATCGGGCTCGCCGGCACCAGCCCCGGCCCGTCGGGGTTCTTCTGCAAGCGCGAGTGGGTGACGACGGCGCACTCCATCGCGAACCCTTCGACGTGCGCCGCCTCCTTCGCCAGGAACGACGTCGGGATCAGGAGCGGAAAGTACGCGTTGACGTGCCCGGTGTCCTTGAAGCGCCCATCGAGATCGCGCTGGATCGCCTCCCACAGCGCGTAGCCCTCGGGGCGGATGACCATGCAGCCCTTGACCGGCGCATAGTCGGCGAGCTGCGCCGCCTTGATGACGTCGAGATACCACTGCGAATAGTCGTCGGCGCGCGCCTTGATGTTCTTGGCCATGAGGCCGAGGAGTCTAGATCAATGATGCACGCTGCGGTAGTCGGCGAGGAACGACTGCACTTCCATCATCAAGTCCGTCGGCACCAGCGCGTTGCCGAGTCGATCGCGCGCCGCGTGCGCCGCGTCGAGGAACTGCGCGCGCAAAAGCGGCGACGCCGGCACCGTGCGCACGCCCTGCCGCTCGAACAGCCCGCCGAGCAGCGCCTCGTCCTGCTGGCGCGTGGTGTCGCCGATGCGCAGGCCGAACTCCACCGACGCCGTCTCGATCACGTCGCGCAGATCCTTGGGCAGGCGATCGTACGCCGTCGTCGTCATCAGCGCGCAGCCGAGCAGCGGCGCGAACGGAAGCTGCGACAGATAGACCTTGCGCGAGAACCACTGATAGCCGAAGACCGCGCTCGGCACGGCGATGAACCCGTCGGTGACGCCGTCCTCGTAGGCCTTGCCCGCGTCGGCCACCGGCAGCGGCACCGAGGTCAGCCCCATCGCGCGCGCCATCGCCACCGACGTGCGATCGAGGTCCCACTGCCACAGCTTGAGCTTGCGCAGCGTCTCCATCGAATCGATGGGCACGCGCGACAAGACGACGTCGCTGCCGAGCGCGCCCAGCGTCAGGAGCACCATGCCGTGTGCGCGCGCCTGTTCGCGCAGCGTCGGAAACAGGCGCGTCTGCACGTAGCTGATCTCGGCGCGGTCCTGCACCAGCCCGGCGATGCGAAAGACGCCAAAGCCGGGCGCGACGTCCTGGCAGAGCATGCCGCCCGAGAGCGCGCCGTCGAGCTGATCGGCGCGCATGCGGCGTCCCATCTCGGTGTCGTCGCCGGCGATGCCGCCGAGGTAGACGCGGATGGCGATGCGCCCCTCCGAGTTGGTCTCGATCTCGCGCGTGAACGCTTTGACCTCGCGCGCCCAGCCGGTGCCTTCGGGCGCGATGGTGGCGAAGCGCAGGTGATATTGGGCGTCGGCGAGCAGGCGTGACGGACAAGCAACGATCGTAACCACCACGAATAGCAGGGGGAAAAAGCGCACCGCCAGATTGTACGCTATTGCAGCCGCGCGCGGTGCTGCTTTGCGATGTCGGTCCAGCCGCTTTTGGCGTCGAGCGCGACGTACTTGTCCCACGCCGAGGCGGCGTCCTTCCGCTTGCCCGCCTGCTCGTAGGTCATGCCGAGGTTGAACCACGCGTCGGCGTACGCGCCGTCGAGCGCGGCGGCCTTGCCGAGCGCTTCGAGCGCGCGCGGCGTGTCGCCCATCTCGGCCGCGACGGCGCCGAGGTTGTTCCACGCCTCTTTGGATTGTGGCGCCATGCGCACCGCTTTTTCCAGCGCCACGCGCGCGCCCTTGCGATCCTTGAGATCGTCGAGCGCCGCGCCGAGGTTGATCTGCGCGAACACGTAATTGGGATCGATCGACAGCGCCGCTTGGTACTCGCCCATCGCTTCCTTGATCATGCGCTCGTCGATCTTGGGCGCCTGCTTGAGCCCGCCCGCCGACACCTCGCCGGCGCGGAGCTCGATCTTGCGCGCGCGAGAATTGGGATCGACGTCGGTGGTGCGGCGAAATCGCGTCGACGGCTCGAGCGCGGACAGCGCCTTGCGATGCAGCGCCACGCCCAGGTTGGAGCGCGCCGACAACGAATCGGGGAACACGCCGAGGAAGACCTCGAAGCGCGACTGCGCGGCGTCGTAGTCGCCGTCCTTGAGCGACTTCACCGCCAGATCGAAGCCGTGCACCTTGGCGCGCAGATCGAGGAGATAGTCGCGCACGCGCGCGATGCGCTCGGCGTGCGTCGGATGCGTCATGCCGCGCGGGATCTCGCCCATCGCCGACAGCATCACCTCGTGCAGCCGCACCGCCTCGGCCGGGTTGAAGCCGGCGCGATACGCATAAAGCGCGCCGAACTGATCAGCCTCGAACTCGTGCGCGCGCGAGATGGTCATGAGCAGCGCATAGAGATCGCCCTCGCCGCCGATGAGCGCGCGCGCCCCCCCGTCGCCCATCGACGACGCCACTTGAATCATGCCCATTCCGTGGCGCAGCGCCGCGTGCGCGCACTCGTGGCCGAGCACCGACGCGTAGGCGTCGTCGGTGTCGCCCATCTTGTTCTTCACCATGTCGACCAGCCCGCGGAACACCAGGACCGTTCCGCCCGGCAGCGTCAGCGCGTTGATCATGGGCACGTCGACGAGCACGACCTTGTAGCGCAGCTCGCGCTCGGGGCGATCGGCGACGGCGGCGAGGCGCTTCAAGATCTTGTTGAGCCGATCTTCGAGCGCCGGATCGTTCATGAGGCCCCAGCGCTCGGTCACCTGCTTGACGATCTCCTGGCCGATGCCGATCTCCGACGCCGAGTCGATCACCTGCCCTTCGGCGAACGAGTTCACGTTGCCGGTGAGCACCTGCAGCTTGGTCGACGCCCACTTTCCCAGATCGCTCTTGGGATCGATGCCGGCCGCGCGCGACCACGCTTCACGCGCCGCCTTGGTGTCGCCCTGTTCTTTGTAGACGAGCCCAAGTTGGTAATAGGCCGCTTGATACGAGGCATCGAGCGCAGCCGCGCCCTTCAGTCGCTTGACCGCCTCGTCGAGATCGCCGCCTTCGTAGGCGTCGACGCCGAGCGCGAGCGCCGCTTCCTTGACGTGCGCCGCCTTCTTCCACGCCTTGCGCGCCGCGTCCTTCTTGCCGACGTCGGGATTCGCATAGGCGAGCCCGAGCAGATACTGCGCCTCCTCGAGATCGGCGTGCTTGCCGACGGCGCGCTCGAGCGCCTCGACCGCGCCCTTCGGATTGCCCATCGCCAAGAGGCGCTTGCCGTCGGTGAGATCCTTGGCCGCGTCGCCGTAGGTGAACATCGCGACCAATTCCTCGGCGTGGCGCTGCTGCTGTTGATCCGCCTTCGCCTCGGTCTTCATTTTCTTCGCCAGCTCGAGCCCGCGCGCCTGCGCTTTGGTGTCACCGGCGTCGGAGAGCCCCTTCAACGCATCGAGGAGCGCCATGCGCGCGTCGACGTTGGTCGGCGCTTTGGCGAGGAGCTTGTCGTAGGCGTCGACGGCGCCGGCGACGAGGAAACCGGACGGCAAGAAGCAGGCGACCGAGCAGGCGGCGCGCGGCGACGCGTGGGCCGTGGCCGGGCGCTGCGATGAAGCGGCCAAGGCGTATCGCGCGTCGCTCGCGCTGCAGCCGAAGAATCCGGTGGTGCAGGTGCGGCTCGCGCACTGCCTCGCCAAAACCGGCGGCGCCGGCGAGGCCAAGCAGATGCTGCTCGCGCTCGCCGACGAGCCGGGCACGACGGGCCTGCTCGCGCTGCAGGAGCTCGGTGATCTGGCGCTG
>DASXOU010000109.1:0-1665 GCA_036494045.1 Polyangia bacterium
CCGATGCGCCCTTGCAGCGCGAGCTGCCGCCAGCGCTTGGTCGCCTCGGCCGCCACGCGCGGCACCGCAGTATCGACGAACCCCGTCGGCGGCTGCGGCGGCGCGCCGAGCGTCGCGTTTTGCGTCGGCAGCGGAAACGCCGACCAATGCTTCCAGGTAACGCCGACGTCGATGGTCAGCCAGCGCAGCGGCCGGAACGCGCCTTCGACCGCCGCCTGCATCGGGTCGTATTGCGCCACGCCCGCGATGCGCAAGGTCGGCAGTGTCAGCGGCAACAGCGAGCCGAGGTTGTTGGTGATCTCGATGTCGTAGGTCGACTTCGACTCGCCGCGAAAGACCGCGCCGAGCGTGAGCCACGGCAACGTGCGCACTTTGGCGCCGATGATCGGCGACAAGCTCGTGGTCAGCTGCTCCTCGGCCACCGTCGTGATGCGTCCACCTTCGGGCGCGATGTTGATGGTGCCGACCAGCGCCGCCAGCGCCAGCACGCCTACGCCGACGTCGACGCGCTCGTGCACGCGAATGCCCGCCGCCACCAGCACCGACACGACCTGCGTGCGCGTGTCGAGCAGCGCCAGCCGCGGCTCGTCGGGAAACGGCGAGCGCGCGCGATTGATCACGCCGAACGGAAAATAGAACCCGAGCCCGAGCGCGATGCGATCGCGCAAGACGCCGCCGAACGGAATCGGAACGTCGGCGCCGAGGATGAGCCCGTTGGTCTGATCGACCTCGTGGTGCATCCCGTCGAGGCTGAGGTCGTAGCCGCCATGCACGTAGCCGAGCGTCAACCGCCGATGGGTCGGCCCGACGAGCCCGGCCGGATTGGTGTAGGTCGCGTCGTAACCGTCGGCGTCGGCGACGCCGGTGCCGGCCATGCCCGGGCTGCGCGCGCCCATGCCGAACATTTCGGGCTCGGACGCGCGCGCTGCCGGCGCCGTCAGCACCAACGCGAGCGCGAGCGCGAAATTGACGCGCGTCAAAACTGCCGCTTCGAGTCGAGCAGCAACGTCACCGGACCGTCGTTGACGAGCTCGACCTGCATCATCGCGCGGAAACGCCCGGTCTCGACGGGGACGCCGGTCGCGCGCACCGCCGCGACGAACCGCTCGTAGAACGGCTCGGCCGACGCCGGCGCCATCGCCTTGATGAAGGATGGCCGCCGCCCCTTGCGCGCGTCGCCGTAGAGAGTGAACTGGCTCACGATGAGCAGCGCGCCGCCGACGTCGACCACCGAGCGGTTCATGTTGCCCTCGTCGTCGGCGAAGATGCGCAGCCCGACGATCTTGTCGACGAGATACGCGAGATCGGCGTCCGTGTCGTCATCGCCCGCGGCCACGAGCACGCACAGCCCGTGATCGATGCGCCCGGTCACGTCGCCCCCGACGCGCACCTCGGCGCGGCTCACCCGTTGCACCACCGCACGCACCGCCGTCTGATAACATCCCCTGCCGGTCGCCTCAAGATGCGCCGCTCGCTCCCCATCATTAATATGGCCGTCATTAACGTGGTCCTGGCGGCCGCGGTGGCGCCAAACGCTTTCGCGGCGCCGACGATCGTCGGCCGCGTCGGCCTGGTCGCGCGCGGGCAGCTGCCGCCCGAGGCGCTCGGCACCGGCACCCCGCCGAGCCGCGCCCGCGACGGCCGCGCCCTCGTGACCGTGCGCAT
>DASXOU010000110.1:0-2670 GCA_036494045.1 Polyangia bacterium
CTCGGCGTGCAGGTCCACGTGCTCATCGGATCGCGCGGCCTCATGCCCATCGCCAAGTTCCTCGCACGCGCGCGCCACGACCTGTCGTTCGCCGATTTCCCGACACTGTTCTGGCTCGGCGTCACCGACACCACGCTCACCGTCGGCATCGTCGCCGGCGTCATCCTCTCGCTCCTCGGCATCGCCGGCATCCGTCCGCGCCTCGTCGTCGCCATTCAGGTCGCGCTCTATCTCAGCTTCACCACCGCCGCGCGCACCTTCCTCAGCTTCCAATGGGACAACCTTCTCCTCGAGTGCGGCTTCTTCGCCATCTTCCTGCCGCGCGACCGCCGCTCGCCGTGGATGCACACGCTCTTTCGCCTGATCCTCTTCAAGCTCTATTGGGAATCGGGCATCGCCAAGTGGCAGTCGCACCTGCACGACTGGCAGGACGGCAGCGCCATGACCTACTACTACGAGACCGCGCCGCTGCCGACGGCGCTCGCCTGGTACTTCCATCACGCGCCCGTGTGGTGGCACCGCCTCGAATCGTGGGCCACGCTCGGCTTCGAGCTCGGCGTGCCGTTTTTCATCTTCGCCGGCCCGCGCCGCGTGCGCCTCGCCGCCGCCGCCATCCTCACCGGCTTCCAGATCGTCAACGCCGCTACCGCCAACTACGGCTTCTTCTGCTACCTGGCGGCCGCGCTGCACGTCTTCATGCTCGACGACGCCGACGTCGCGCGCGTCTGGTCGTGGCTGCGCGCACGCGTTCGTCTGCGCGCGTCGCCGCCCGTCGTCGAGCCGCCAACGCCGCGCTGGCGACGCCGCGCCATCGTCGCGCTCGTCGCCGTCTTCGCCATCCTGTCGACGATCGACGCGCTCGTCAGCTTCGTCGACTCGCCCGCGCTCTTCGCCGCGCTCATGCCGGTGCGCCGCGTCTTCGCGCCGTTTCGCGTCGTCAACACGTATCACCTGTTCGGCAGCATCACGCGCACGCGCATCGAAGCCGAATTCCAAACCAGCGACGACGGCGCCACCTGGGTCACGCACGAGTTCCGCCACAAGCCGGGCGCGCTCGGCCGCCGTCCCGATTGGGTGGCGCCGCATCAGCCGCGCGTCGACTTCCAGCTCTGGTTCTACGGCCTCGGCTATCGCGCCGGCGCGCCCGAGTACGTGACCAAGCTCATCGAGCGGCTGTGTCGCGATCCCGACGCCGTGCAGCCGCTGTTCTCGACGCCGCCGTCGCCGCATCCGCGCGCCGCGCGCATCCTCTATTGGCAATATCACTTCACGACCGCCGCCGAGCGTCACGCCACCGGCGACTGGTGGACGCGCACGCCCGTCGACGTCACCGACGCCATTCCCTGCGACACCCGGTTTCCCGAAGGCGATCCCGCCGCCGACGAGTGACGCAGCTCACGAAAGATTTCGCGGGCGCCTCCGTATCTGGTCGCCATGACGCGCATCCTCTTATTGTGTAGCTTCGTCCTTCTCCCCGCCTGCGGCTCCGACAACACCGACGGCATCGACGACTTCATCGAGAGCATCGCCACGCAGCAATGCTCCTGGGAGTACCGCTGCTGCACCGACGCCGAGATCAAGGTGCACGACGGCAGCAAGTTCACCACGCAAGACGCGTGCGTCCCGTATCACAAGCTCGCGCTCGAGGACGAGCTGTACACCAGCCTCCTGGCCGCGCGCCAAGGGCGCATGCGCCTCGATCACACGCAGGAAAAGGCGTGCCTCGCGATGATGACGTCGATGGCCTGCAACCCCAAGGCAGGCACGCCGGCGACGCCGCCGTCGATGGCCATGGACGCCTGCGCCACCGTCTTCACCGGCGTCACGCCCGTCGGTCAGGCGTGCCAGCTGGCCAACGAATGCAAGAAGGGCGCGCACTGCGTCTTCGACGCCGGGACCGCCGCGCTCGGCGTCTGCGAGCCGTATCAAAAGGAAGGCGAGATCTGCAACGCGTCGACCGACTGCGATCCGACCGTCGATCAGATCTATTGCGCGCAAGCAGATTGGAAGTGCCACGTGCGCGCCAAAGCCGGCCAGCCGTGCGCGTACACCGTCGCCGCCGGCGGTGCCGCGTCGCTGCCGCTGCTCCTCGAGTGTGACACCACCGACGGCACCCTCTACTGCGATCCGACGTCGTCGACGTGCAAGCCGCTCCCCGAAGCCGGGCAGGCCTGCCTGTCGCCGCCGCCGCCCGGCGTGAGCTCGTCGTGCGATCCGAATCCCGCGCTGCACCTGACCTGCCGCACCAGCGGCACCTCGTCGGCGGGCACGTGCCAGGGCCTGGCCAAGAACGGCGAGGACTGCTCGTCGGTCGCGTGCGACACCGGGCTCTACTGCGACGGCACGACGCGCACCTGCCTGCCGCTACCGACGCTCGGCCAGAGTTGCTCGACGTCGGGCGCGTGCGCGTCGCCGTACTTCTGCAACTTCAACGTCTCGCCGGTGGTGTGCGCGCAGGCGGCGCAGCTCAATCAGCCGTGCACCGACGGCTCGATCTGCGACGTCAACCTGTGGTGCGACACGACGCAGGCGACGCCGATCTGCAAGGGCAAGCTCGCCGACGGCACCGCCTGCACCACCGATCTCGAGTGCCTGTCCGACGACTGCAACGCCGCCGCGCCGCGCATCTGCAATCCCTCGGCGCCGGGCGCGGTCCTCTGCGTCGGCCGC
>DASXOU010000111.1:0-4221 GCA_036494045.1 Polyangia bacterium
TCGACGGCGAAGCCGGTGGTGCGGCCGTAGCCGAGCGAGACCAGCTCGCCGCCTTCGTTCTTGCGGATGAAGCAGAAGCCGGCCTGGCCTTCGCCGAGCCGGCAATAGCGCGGGCAGAGCGTGCAGAGCAGCTTGCCGCTCGGTTCCTTATGCCACCAACGCGCGGGAAAATTTGCCACGTCAGGAAGTTGGATCGTCGCAAAGCCGACTGCAAGCAATGTCCGACCCGACGCTCAGGGAGCGTGCGCTATCTCCCTCGGGCATTAGCATTCAGCTATTATCGGCGTGTGACACGCGCATCCGTCGCGGCCTGCATCGTTTTCTGCATCTCCTCCGTGGCCTCTGCCGATTCATCGGAAGAAGCACGCCAGCACTACCAGCGCGGCACGGCCCACTACGCGCTTGGTGAATACGCTGACGCCGCAGCGGAATATCAAGAAGCGTTCCGGTTGAAGCAGGATCCCGCGTTGCTTTACAACGCCGCACAGGCATACCGCTCGCCGGCAATCTCGAGAAAGCGCTCCTGCTCTACAAGAGCTACGTTGCTTTGTTTTCAAACGAGCCGAACCTGGAAGACGTGAAGGCCCAGATCGCGAAGCTCAAGGAGGCGCTCGCCGAACGCGATCAACGAGCGACCGTGCCACCCGTGTCAAATACACCGCCGCTGCCAACGTCCCCCCCGTCGTCGACGAGACCAGTAGCTGTTGCTGTCCCGGCGACGATCGCACTCGATGCGACTGCGAGGCCACGCCGAGCAGCGCCAGTCTACAAGAAATGGTGGCTTTGGACGATCGTCGGCGTGGTAGCCGCCGGAGCAGTCGTCGGTGGAGTTTTTCTGGCGACGCAATCCGCTCCGTCATGGTCAAGCGTCGGCGCAATCGGTCCCGGAGCTCACTGATGCGACGGATCGTATTTGCGCTGCTCTTTCTCGGTTGTAAGACTGTCACGCCGCCCAAAGGATTCGGGGTGGACCTGACGATCGGCGCGAGCGGCATTGGGGAAACCGATCGCCTACGGATCGTGCGCGTTGCGGTCAACGTTTCCGGAGCCGAGAGCTACACCACCACGATTGATGGCGCGGCTCTAAGATCAGGTGACCTGCATGTGCAGTACATTCCTGGCGTCTCGTCCGGTAGCTTGAGCTTCGTCGTTGATGCGCTCGACAGTAATGGGACGGCGATCGCCAACGGTATGGCTGAGGACGTCGCACTGGTGCCTGGGGATGCGGTTCAGGTTGTACTCGATCTGATGAGTCCGCTCGCGGATCTCGGTTCTTCAGACCTAGCCATCGAAGACGGTGGCGTCGCCGATTTGACGGTGCCGATTGATCTCGAGTCTGCGGAATGCGCGGGTACGACCGTCAGTACCCTTGCGGGCAACGGCACGGCCGGTGCAATCGACGGAACCGGAGGACCGGCGGGAACGACCGAGTTCAAAGGACCGCTCGGTATCGCAGTGGACAACACCGGCAACGTCTACGTTGCCGACTCAGGCAACAGTCGAATCCGAAGGGTCGCACCGGACGGCACCACCACGACGATCGCGCTGGATCAAGATTCGGGCACCAGCGATGTTTTTGGCGCATCGTACGTCGCAGTCGACGCGGCCGGCACCTTGTACATTGCCGACACGTATCATCATCAAATTCGCAAAATCCCCGCAGGAGGCGTAGCGGTCGTATTGGCCGGCAATGGCACAGCTGGGTTCAACGACGGACCAGGCGGGTCCGCCGAATTCAATTTTCCAGCCGGTGTTGCCGTCGACGGGAACGGATACGTCTACGTCGGCGATAACACCAACAATCGCATTCGCAAGATCGCCACCGACGGCACCACAAGCTCCCTGGCGGGCAATGGGACGGCTGGATTCGCGGACGGGTCCTCAGGAATCGCCGAGTTCAACGCTCCGGCGGGCGTTGCTGTCGATTCGCAGGGCGTCGTATACGTCGCAGACTATGGCAATAACCGCATCAGACGGGTCGCCCCCGATGGCACGACTACCACCATCGCCGGAAACGGCACTGCCGGATTCAAAGATGGATCGGGCGGCGCCAACGGAACGACGATGTTCAAGGGGCCAACTGCGGTCGACCTCTACGCAGATGGCAGCATGTACGTTACCGATAACGCGAACAGCCGTATCCGGAAGATCCTGCCCGACGGCACTACGACGACGATCGCCGGAACCAGTGTCGGTTTCGCCGACGGCAATGGTTGTACGTCACTATTCAACCAACCCGCTGGAATCGCCGGGTCTGGCACGACCCTCTTCGTCACCGACGCCGCCAGCAATCGGCTGCGGAAGATCCAAATTCCCTAGTCCCACGCTCTTCGTCTAGAACGTGAATGTCACCTCGTCGTTAGCGGCCGACGAGCTCGGCGGCGCCGAAGGTGGCGGTGCAGCCGGCGGGGTAGGTGCAGCCGGTCGAGGTCATGTTCCACCAGGCGATGAAGCGCGCGAGGTCTTGCATCTTGGTGTCGTCGTCGTCGTCGACCATGAGGTCGAATCCGATGACGCGGCCGTTCGCCGCCGGCGTGCCGCCGAGCGCCGACCACGGCACGCGAAACTCGACGGCGAAGCCGGCGCCGGTGGCGTCGGGCTGCAGCGCGAAGTCGCCGGCGGGCACGGCGCCCATCGACACCGTGTTCTCGTATTCGAAGTTGCTGCCGTCGGCGGTGATGATGAATTGGTGATCGTCGGCGCCGTACATGGTCGTGCGATCGTGCAGGCCGTCGAGGTAGAGCTCGACGGCGTCGTCGAGATACGGCTGGTAGCCGGGCGCGGCCGGATGCACGCCGCGCACGTCGTCGGTCACGTGAACGGCGACGTAGAGGTTCGACAGATCCCAGCGCAGGGCGAACTGCGCCGAGGAGTTGGCGTCGTCTTGCGCGGGCACGCCGGTCCACGCGCTCGAGGACGATTGATACTGCGCGTTGCCGTGCGTGAGGGTGTCGGCGAGCGTGCCCCAGTCGGCGAGATTGCCGTCGACGACGGGCGGATTGCCGATGACGCATTGGACGGGCAGGACGTTGGGCGCCACGGCGACGGCGGGGCCGCACGGATCGGCGAGATCGGACGGCGTCGCCGCGTCGGCGGCGACGGCAAGATCGGCCGCGGCCGGCGCCGACAGATCGGCGTCGTCGTCGCTGATGGGCAGGCCGCCCGGCTCGAAGTTGCACGCCGCGACAAAAACGACGGCTAACGCGGCGGCAGAACGACCCACCGCCTCATTGTACTACGGGGGCACCGTTACTCTAGGTTGCCGTCGATGGCGACGATGCGATCGGGGTGCGAGGGATCGACCCAGAAGCGCGCTTCGCCGTCGAGCTTGCGCGCGACCTTGCTGAAGCACCACTTCTTGCCGACGACGTCGATGTGGAAGGCGACCGCGACCGGCACGCCGCGCGCTTCGGGCACGCCGGGCGAGCGCACGTCGAGGTTGGTGACCTTGACCTCGACCCTGGCGTTGTGCGCCGCGGCTTCGGACTTGAGCCGATTGACCATGTGCGAGGTGCACGTCTGCGCCGAGCCGTCGGTGAGCGCGAGCGCGCCCGAGAAATCCTGACGGGCGAGCGCGCTGAAGAAGCCGCGCACGGCGGCGGCGGGGCTGGACTCGGCGCGGGCGCCGGCGAGCGGCGTCGCGACGGTGACGGCGGCGACGACGAGGGATCCGATGAGGCGCATCGTGGAAGTGTGACGAGGAGGCTGGTCGCCGCCAGCAAAATCTAGGCGACGGTCAGCACGTCGTTCAGGCGCGCCAGGCCGACGCGCAATCTCTCGACGGGAACGGCGGTGAAGCAGAGGCGCGCGTGGCGCGAAAAATCGCGGCCGAACTGCTCGCCGGGCGCGATCGACACGCCGGCGTCGAGCAGCTTCTCGACGAGCGGCCACAGATTGCCGTCGGGCGCCCAGCGCGAGAGATCGGCGAACAGGTAGGTCGCGCCGTCGGGGACGAAGTGCGGCGCGGCGAGGATGCGGCTCGCTTCGTCGCGGAGCTCGCGATAGTGGGCGCGGGTCTCGTCGAGCCAGGCGCGCGACGACGGCTCGGTCACGAGCGCGAGCGCGGCGCGCTGCAGCAGCGACGGCACGTTGTAGACGGTGTGGTTGGCGATCTTGCGCAGCGCGTGCATCGGCGCGGCGGCGCCGACGACGTAGCCGAGGCGATGGCCGGCGATGGCGTAGCTCTTCGACAGCGAAAAGACGGTGAGCGTGCGCTCGGCC
>DASXOU010000112.1:0-13012 GCA_036494045.1 Polyangia bacterium
CGCTGGTGGCGCTCGCCTTCGGCAGCTGGATGGTGGCGCGGCCCGTGCGCGCCTTGACCGCGATGTCCGACCGCATTGCGCGCGGCGACCTGTCGGCTCGACTGGAGCTGAGGCAGCACGACGAGCTGGCGACGCTCGCCCGTTCACTCAACTACATGGCGACGCAGCTCGAAGCGGCGATGGCGCAGGTGCGCCACGCCGATCGTCTCGCCACCGTCGGCACCCTCGCCGCCGGCGTGGCTCACGAGCTCGGCACGCCGCTCAACGTCGCCGGCGGTACGGCGCGCGCGATCGCGACGAAGGAGGTCAGCGGCGACGAAGCGCTCGAGGCGGCGAGAACCATCGAGGAGCAGACGCGCAACATGAGCGGTATCATCCGCCAGTTGCTCGACTTCGCGCGCCGCCGCCCGCCGCAGAAAGAGGTGACGAACGTGAGTGACCTCGCCGCGCGAACGCTGGAGATGGTGCGCCCGCTGTCGGAGAAGCGCGGCGTCGTGCTCGTGTTCGCGGGCGGCGATGACAGCAGCGCCGAGGTGGACGAGGGGCAAATCGGACAGGCGATCACCAACCTCGTCATGAACGGCGTTCAAGCCATGCCGTCGGGAGGCCGGCTGTCGGTGCGCGTGACGACGGCGCGCCTGCGCCCGCCCGTCGACGTCGGGCCGGAGGAGCGCGACTTCGTGCAGATCGCCGTGCACGACGAAGGCGCCGGGATCGCCGCCGACGTGTTGCCGCACGTGTTCGAGCCGTTTTTCACGACCAAGCGCGTGGGCGAGGGGACCGGGCTCGGCCTGTCGGTCTCCTATGGCCTCGTGCGCGAGCATGGCGGCTGGATTTCCGTCGAGAGCGCTCCGGATCGAGGTGCGACCTTCACGATTCATCTGCCGCGTGGAAGCTGATGGGCGAGCGCATCCTCATCGTCGAAGACGACCGCACCATGGCCAGCTTCCTGGAGAAGGGGCTGGCGCGGCGCGGCTATGGCGTCGTCACCGCCGCCGACGGAGCGGCGGCGGTGGTGGCGATTGGCGCCGAAGACTTCGACGTCGTCGTCACCGATCTGAACATGCCCGGCCTCAGCGGCGTGGAGCTGTGCGAGCGCGTCGTCGCCAGTCGGCCCGATCTGCCGGTCGTGCTCATCACCGCCTTCGGCAGTCTCGACACCGCGGTCGCCGCCATTCGCGCCGGCGCCTACGACTTCATCGCCAAGCCGTTCGAGATCGACGTGCTGACGCTGACGCTCGAGCGCGCCGTTCAACACAAGCGGCTCCGCGAAGAGGTCAAGCGGCTCCGCGCCGTCGTCGAAAAGGGGCAGGCGGGTACGCCCGCTCTCGGCGAGAGCCCCGCCATGCGTCGGCTCGAAGACCTCATCGCGCGCGTCGCCGACTCCGATGCGTCGGTGCTCATCAGCGGCGAGAGCGGCACCGGCAAGGAGGTCGTTGCGCGGGCCCTGCACGCGCGTGGCCACCGCGCGCGCGGCCCGTTCGTCGCCCTCAACTGCGCCGCCGTCCCCGAGGCGCTGCTCGAGTCCGAGCTGTTCGGCCACGTGCGCGGCGCCTTCACCGACGCGCGCAGCGACCGCGCCGGCCTCTTCGTCCAGGCGTCGGGCGGCACGCTTCTCCTCGACGAGATCGGCGAGATGCCGCTCGGCCTGCAGCCGAAGATCCTGCGTGCGTTGCAAGAGCGCGTCGTTCGTCCCGTCGGTGGCACTGTCGAGGTGGCGTTCGACGCGCGCATCGTGACGGCGACCAATCGCGATCTCGAGACCATGGTCGAAGAGGGCCGCTTTCGCGAAGATCTCTTCTTTCGCGTCAACGTCATCCACTTGGAGGTCCCACCGCTGCGCGCGCGCGGCAACGACATCCTGCTGCTGGCGCAACAGTTCCTCGACGCCTACGCGGCCCGCGCCCACAAGAGCCTCGGCGCGCTGACGCCCGAGGTCGCGCAGCGCCTGCTCGCATATCGCTGGCCGGGCAACGTCCGCGAGCTCTCGAACTGCATGGAGCGCGCGGTCGCGCTGGCGCGCTTCGATCGCGTGACCGTCGACGATCTCCCCGAGCGCGTGCAGCAGTTCCGCGCGCAGCACGTGCTCGATCCGGGCGACGATCCGGCGCTCCTGGTGCCGCTCGAAGAGGTCGAGCGCCGCTACATCTTGCGCGTGCTCGAGGCGGTCGGCGGCAATCGTTCCAGCGCCGCGCGGATTTTAGGGCTCGATCGCAAGACGCTGCAGCGCAAGCTCGAGCTCTACGGGCAGTCCGGCGACACCAAAAGCTGAGTGAGGATTCATGCCATCGCGCGATGGGCCCGCTGCGTAAACCGCGACTGCGCGCAGTCGGGCGTCATCACATGCGCTGGAGGTCGCGCTTGGCGATCGCCTCGTGCGCCCTCAGCATGGGGAGCTCCTTCTCGGCGTAGGCGCGCAGCTGGGGATTCTGGCCGTGATCGGCCTGTTCCTGGAACAGCGCGATCGCGCCTTTGTGCCCCGACACCATGTGCTCGACGTATGCGTCGTCGAACTTCTGGCCGTGCAGCTGGGCGAGACGCTTGTAGAGATCGAGCTCGGCGGCCTGCAGGCGGTGCGGAAGCGTCAGGTTGTCCGCGAGCGCCACGTCGCGCAGCTGCTCCTGCGCGACGCGATGATCGCCCGCCATGCGCTGCCCGAACTCGACGACTTGCGGCGTCGTGCCCCGCTTCTGAGCCAGCTTGCCGAGCTCGATCTCGCCCTCGTTGATGCTGTACGCTTGATCGACGAACGACCGATCGCTGGCCTCGCCCTTTGCCATGGCGATCGAAGCCAGCGCAGGAACGAACGCCGAAATCAGCAGCACCGACAACACGCGCATCACACACCTCCCAGCGCCTGACGCTTGCAAGGTCGATTCCCAACGCCAGCGACGGGCGCACGGCGTGGAATCTGCACGCCTGGTCGTCATGTATCAACGAGGCGCCGTGACCCTTTTCCACGTCAAAGGGGTGCCCGTTCGGGCGCACTGGACGCTGCTTCTCATCCTGCCGTACCTGGCGGTCGTCTTCTCCGCGCAGTTCGAGAGGGTCGCGCATGTGGCCGGCATCGCGCCGGAGAGCCTGCGCGGGGCGCCGCTTTTGTGGGGCGCGCTCTTGGCGCTGGCGCTGTTCGCGTCGGTGGCAGTGCACGAGCTCGCGCATACGCTGGTGGCGATGGCGCGCGGCGGTCGGGTCCGCGACATCACGCTCATGCTGCTCGGCGGCGTCTCGCACTTCGAGCACATGCCCGAGCGTCCCCGAACCGAGGCGTTGGTCTCTGCCGCTGGCCCGGTGACCAGCCTGGCGATCGCCGGCCTGCTCTTTGTCGCGCTCTGGGCCGTCGGCTACGGCTCTCCCGATTTGCGGCTCGGTGTCTTCTACATCGCGTATCTCAACCTCCTGCTCGGCGCGTTCAACCTGCTGCCCGCCTTTCCGATGGACGGCGGCCGCGTCCTGCGCGCGGCGTTGGCCGCGCGGTTGAGCCGGAGGCGCGCCACCGACATCGCGGCCACCGTCGGGGTGATCGTGGCCGTGCTGCTCGGCATCGTCGGTCTGATTGGCGGCAGCTTCCTGCTCATCCTCATCGCCGTCTTCGTCTTCTTCGGCGCTCGGCTCGAAGCGCGGGGGGAACGGGTCAAAGAGGCGCTCGCCGGGCTGCGCGTCGCCGATCTGCTCGGCGCGCAGCCGCCCACGGTCGAGCTCGACACGCGCCTCGACCAGGTGCTGCCGCTCATGCACCGCGCCGGGCGGCTTCAGCTCATCACCGTCGACGAGCACGCGCTCACCGCGGGCATCGTGCGTGCCGCCGACATCGTCGAGATCCCGCCGGCGGCGCGGTCGCGCATGACCGTGCGCGATCTCGGCGACAAGCTCAGGGTCGGCTTGGTCACCATCCCGTGGAACGCCAGCGCCAGAGCGGCACTCGCGAAGGCGACGGAGTCCCACGTCGACAGCCTCGTCGTCGTCGACACCACCAAGGAGGAGGCGGCGGCGCCCGTGGGGCTGCTCGGGCTGCGCGAGATCGAGGAGGCGGTCCAGCTCCACCTGCTGGAATCGAGCGCCGCCCAGCGACGGGCCCGTTCGCAGCCCTTGCATCCGGCGTGATCGGTGCTCAGCCCGGCATCGGCAAACGCACGCGGAACGTCGATCCCAGCCCCATTGCGCTCGTGACCTCGAGATGCCCATCGGCGATGGCAATGTTGGTCGCTTCGTGGTGTAGGGCGGCGCACAGGACGATGAGCATCATCGCGATGCCGACCGCGACGACGAACAGTCCTGCCGAGGTGAGGAGCACGGTTCTCTTGAGTCGCGGTGCCACCGGATCGTGCCACTGCAAGTCCCGCGCTGCGCGCATCCTCGACGCGGCGACGGGCCAGCGGTCCGCGGCGTGTCAACGGAACGCACACCTTCGCCGCCTCTGGAAGATCATCGCCCACCACGGGGACGGCAAGCGCCCGCACTCGTTCCGCCGTGCTTGGAATGCATCGTGCTTGATATCACCGACACAGAATTGGTGGGGCCTCGCGGCCGGGAACGGTGGGCGGCGGCGTCGGGGACGTCGCGAGGTCTCGCCAATACTGTGAACACTGCATCAACCCCTTCGCGCTCACGAGTCCGCATCGAGCTCCATGAGCTCGAGTGCGCGATCGAGCGCCCGCCACAACGAAGCGCGCGTGATGACGGAAAGCGTTCCGTCGGCGGTGCGGAAGAGGCCGATTGGCGTCCGGTTCGCCTTCAAACGCGCCAGCGCCCTTCTGACACTGTCATGCGGATCGATGAGCGAGAAGCGGTCGCCGCCAGCGCCGAGCGCGACGGGATCGCGGCGCGCCGCGGTCTTGCGCAGCGAGCGGCGACGATAGACGGCGAGCACTCGCCCCTCGTGCTCGACGACGAAGTAGCTTGCGTCGGCGTATCGCTGCAACAGCTCGGCCGCGTTCTCGTCGCTCCGCGTGCAGACGACGCGATGATTGGCGATCGCCTCGACCGGTTGCGCCAGTGCAAACTCGGTCACCAGCGATTGCGGCACGTGGTGGCCGCGCCGCCTCAGCTTGAAGGTGTAGATGCTCTCGCGCACCAGAGCTCGCCGCGCGGCGTAGGCCGCGGCCACCGTGACCAGTGTCGGCAACACGAGCTCGTAGCTGCGCGTCATCTCGAAGAGCATGGTGATCGCCGTGAGCTCGGCGCTCATCGACGCGCCGGCGACGCCCGCCATGCCGGCGACCGTGAACACCAGTGGTCGCAGCCCGACCGATGGAGCCACTGCGTGCACCACACCGGCGACCGCGCCGCCGGCGCACGCGCCGAGAAACAACGCGGGAGAGAAGATTCCGCCCGAGGCGCCGGAACCGAGCGTCACCGACGTGGCGACGAGCTTGGCGACGAACAGAAGCACCAGCAACGCGGACGACTGCAGCGCGCCGTCGAGGATGTCCTGTACGGTGGCGTAGCCGACGCCTTGCACGTAGTAGTGCCCCGTCGCGCGGAGAAGGAGGTACATCCCGGCGCCGACGAAGAGCATGCCGAGCGGATGTCGCAGGTAATACCCGCCGCGAATCCGATCGAACAGGTCCTCGGTCCAATAGACCGAGCGCGTATAGAGCGCCGCGCATGCACCGAGAAGGAGCCCGAAGGCGATGAGGATGACGAGCGCGGCAGCACCGATCAAGAGATGCTCGTTCGGCGGTCCGTTCACCACGAACGAGGGCTGGGCGCCGTAGACCGTCCGCCCGATGAGCGTCGCGATGGCCACGGCGAGCGAGACGGGAAATAACGTTCGCGCGTTGACCTCGACGAGGAGCAGCTCGACGGCGAAGAGCACGCCTCCGATCGGCGTATTGAAGGTCGCGGCGATGCCGCCGCCCGCGCCAGCGGCGATGAGCGTCACGCGCTGCCATGCCGGGAGGCGAAGCGTCTGGGCCAGCGTCGAGCCGAACGCCGATCCGATCTGCGCGATCGGACCCTCGCGGCCCACCGAGCCGCCGGTGGCGATCGAGATCGACGACGCCAACGCCTTGATCACGGCGACGACCGGCCGGATCTTCCCGGCGCGGTAGTAGATCGCATCCATGACCTCGGGGACGCCGTGCCCTTTGGCTTCGGGCGCGAAGTGCTGCACGAGGAACGCGACGATCAGCGCGCCGACGACGGGAACGCCGATGACCAGAGGACCGAGCGGGCTCGGCGGTGTGTGCAGATTCGCATCGTAGTGAAAGGACCAGTGGCCGGTGAACGCCAGGTTGTGAAACAGCCCGATCAGCCCGCGAAACGCCACAGCGCCGAGCCCGGCGACGACGCCGACCAGGGCCGCCTTCCAGGACAGGTCGACGAGCTCCCATGCCCGAGACCGCGCTCGCATGGTGGGGTTCTCGGGCGCTCGCGTACGTAATCCAGACGGCAGGGTTGCACGGGCTGCTCCCGTGCCGACCCTGTCGCCGACGCCGTGGACCCAAAGGCGATCGCAGTCGCGACCGATTTTTCCGAGCAGGCACACCGCGCTCGGCTGGCAGGCGTCGCGCTCGCAAAGCGGCTCGGCGCGTCGATCCTGTTGATCCACGTGCTCGAGCCTCTGTCCACCGGAGCGCCGGACACCGACGGTGAGACCGGCGCACGGCGGCGGCTCCAGGTGATCGCGGACGAAATCCGCAGCGCCGGCGTCGCCGTCGAAATCGAGCTGCTTTCCGGCTACGCAGAGGAGGCGGTGGCGGCGGCGGCCCGACGCGGCGACGTCCGCGTTCTCGTCGTCGGCACTCATGGTCGCCGCGCGCCGCTCCGCTGGTTCCTCGGCGGCGTGGCGGAGCAGACGCTACGCGCGAATGCGGTGCCGGTACTGGTCGTCGCGGACGGCAGCGACGCGTTCGTGCGATGGGCCGAGGGCGCGCGGCCGATGCGCATCGCGCTGGCCCTCGAGTCGGCTGCGGCCGCGGATCCACTGCTCGGGATCGCGCGCCTCTTTCGGCGCGCCGGCGCTTGTGAGCTCAGCTTCGTCCACGTGGCTCCGCGCGCGCTCCTCTCCGGTCGGCTGGCGCGGCTCCTCGGGCGCGAGCTCCGTGCGCGAGCCAACGAGCTCGGTGCGGCATTGCAGCTCGTCGCGGACGGCGAGTCGCTCGCCGCCGCCATGGCGGCTTTCCTTTCGGCGCACCCCGCGGATCTGGTCGCTGTCGGAATCCACGCCCGCTCGGGATTCGACTCCTCACGAACGGCCACGCTCGCGCGCGCGCTGTTGCACCATCACGTCGGACCGGTGCTCGGCGTTCCCCTCGTGGATCCGGAGTCGGCCGGCACGGGGGCGCCACGGTTCGACGCGATCCTCGTGCCCACCGATCTGTCGCCGCTCGGAAATCGCGCGATCGCCCACGCATATGCGATTGCGCGCGGCTCGGTCACGCTCCTGCACGTTTGCGTCACGCCGGGCGGGATCGCAGTGCCGATCGATCTGAACCAGCGAGCGGAGCTCGAGCTACGACTCCTCGGACACGTACCCGCCAACGCGGCCGCGCGCGGGATCTCGACGGAGACCCTCGTCGTCGAGGGACGCGATGCCGCGCGAGCGATCGTCGACACCGCAACGCGGCTCGGCAGCGACGTCATCTGCATGGGATCGCACGGACGCTCCACGCTCGGGCGGGTCGTGCTCGGCTCGGTCGCCAGCGAAGTGCTGCACCTCTTCCCCAATCCGGTCCTCATCATCCGGTGACAAACGACGGCAACGCATCGACTAATCGGTCGTTGGAGGGCCGTGCGTTCATTGAAACCCGCGCACTTGTGCTTCGAGATGTCTCGGACCGGCTTGCTCGCGTGATGAGCTCTACGATTTGCCACGCACGGGCGTGTTGGACATTTCGTTTCCACTGCCACCCCGGCGCGCACTGCGAGCTTGGCGAAAGCCTTGGACCTCGCTTCCGCCTGGCGAATGCACGAGCGGGCGCCACGGCGCTCGGCGGCGGATCGGATATCGATCGACAGCCGCGGGATGATCGACCAGTCTTCGACATCACGCGTGGATCGGATAACGACATCGCTTCATCCCGATCTCGTCAGTGAGCTCGTCCGCGTCGTCGAGCCCGCATGGTTCGATGCGGTGTGCACGAAGCTCGAGCTGAAGACGGAGATCACGGCGCGAGCGATGCGTCGGACGTTCAACGACCTCTGCCGTCGGGCGCAGATCGAGAGCGTGGTCACGCGGTCGATTTCGGGCCATGCGACCGAGCAGATGAAGCAGCTCTACGAGACGGTGAACGTGGAGCAGAAGCGGCAGAGCCTGGCGAAGGTGACCTCGCTGGCCCGGTTCCGCGATGCGTTCCTTCACGGATCGGTGGGCGCTCCGGAATCGGCTGCGACCAGTGCGAACGAGGCAGCGTCATGCCTCCATTGATCGCGGTTGGCCGCGCGTGGGTGCTCCGACAGCGACGGGAAACAGGGCCTCGATCGAGCGGAAAGCGAACGCCGAAGCGAAAACACCCAGGTTAGAGGGTGACCTGGGTGCTCATTGGGGTGCTCCGGAGGGACCCGTAGTTCTAAGCGCTGGTGGGGCGTACAGGATTCGGACCTGTGACTTCCACCGTGTGAGGATGGCACTCTACCGCTGAGTTAACGCCCCGGGTGGTACGGAACTGCTTGTAACGAGACGATTTCTTAGTCCGCGGCTTATGGAGTGTCAAGAGCTGTTTTGCGCGGTCGTGCGGCCGGCGTCGACGAACGCGGCGATTGCGTGGGCGACTGCGTCGGGGTCGTCGAGCTCGGGGCAATGGCCCGCGTTGGGGACGACGACCAGCTTCGCGCGCGGCATGGCTCGTCGAGCGCGCGCGGGGAATGCTGAATCGGCGAAGACGTCGGCGTCGCCCCAGACGATCAGCACCGGCGGCGCGAGGCTCGTCAATTCGGCGGAGGAGGGTGACAGCCCGCCGGCGCAGGCGGCGCGCGCCAGCGTGCGGAAGCTTCGACTCGCGCCGGGAATCGTCGCGGCGCGCCACGCGACGTCGAAGACATCGGCCGGGATGCGATCGATCGCGTTGCGACCAAGCAATCCGGCGAGCCGGACGCGCAACGCAGCCGGTTGCGGCGGGCGCAGCCCCATCAGTTGACCAAGGCCCGGCGTCGCGAGCATGCGGAGTGGCTTGGGCACGCCGGTCTCGAGCGTGACTGCCGGCGTACCGTCGAGGATTACGCCGTCCACGCGCTCGGGTTGGTCGAGCGCGTAGTAGATCGACCACAGCCCGCCCATCGAATTTCCGATCAGCACCGGTCGCTCGAGCGCGAGGGCATCGATCACCGAGCCGACGAACGCGGTGCCGTGGTGGCGCAGATCGACGCCATCGTAGTCGAAGCCGTCGGAGAGCCCGCAGCCGGGTCGATCGATCGCGATCAGGCGTCGCCCACCTGCCTTTCGAGCAGCGGCACCCACGGAATTGCCGACGAGCCACCGCCGTGGAGGAGCACGATCGGCGGCGCGGCCCCGTCGATCTCGAAGCCGCGCACGCGCATCTGCGGATCGCGGATCGGGAAGTCGAGCGGGCGCGCTTGCGGCCAGCGCGCGGCGAGAACGCGGGTGACGCCTTCGCGGTACGCTTGTGCCGCCGGCGCTGCGTCGAGCGCAGCGCCATGCAGCGGCTTGGCTTCGCGGACCACTGCCAAGGCGATGGCGGCGGCGACTGCCGATCCGAGGATCGCGATTACGCCGATTGCGATGGTCAACGCCGACATCGAATCTCCAGTTGCTTTACATGCTGTAAACTGCGCTATACGTTTACAGGGTGTCAACCGAAAGGGATACGCGCGCGGCGATTCTCGACGCCGCGCGCCGGCTGCTCGAAGAGCGCGGCTATTACGGCATCGGCCTCGATGCGATCGGGCGCGCCGCCGGCGTGTCGCGCCAGGCGGTCTATCTACACTTTCGATCGAAAGCGGGCCTATTGCTCGCGCTCGTCGAGCATGTCGACCAGCAGCACGACCTGGACGCCAGCCGCGCGCCCATCGCGGCGGCACGAGACGCGCCGGCGATGCTCGATGCGCTGGTCGCGCACATGGTTTCGTACACGCCGCGCATTCATCGGATCGCGACGGTGCTCGACAGCGCGCGCCGCACCGACTCCGCCGCCGAGGCGGCGTGGCAGAATCGCATGGCGTCACGTCGCGCCGGCCAACGACGCATCGTCGCGCGACTGGCCGAGGAGGGTCGGCTCGCCGAGGGCTGGTCGATCGACGCGGCTACGGATTTCGTCTGGGCGCTGACGTCGATACGCGTCTGGGAAGACTTGGTGCTGGCGCGCGGCTGGCCGAAGCGCCGCTACGTCCAGCACCTGCGCCGAGTGCTGCGCGCGTCGTTGGTCGCGCGGCGCGCGCACCGAAGGTGACGAGCCGTTGCTTCACCGTTGCGGCGGGCGCTTGCGTAGATCGATGTGGACCTCGGGGACCAGATCGCGCAGCGGCGGATCATCCGGCGCCACGGCCGTCGCTGCGCGCCGCCACGTGAGGCCCGCCGCCACCAGCGAGGCCACGAACACCACGATCGCGAGCAGCACGAACGTCAGCGACGGCAGCCCGCCCGCCGGTGCCAGCGCGCTCAGCTTCGCCCCGCGCGCGGCATCGGCGTACAGCGTCAGCGCCTCCGCGTGCGCGCCCAACGGTTTGTTGCCGACGACGACGCTGCCGCCGCCCGGCAGCTCGACGCGCAGCGCGAATCCGGCGTGGCGCAAGCGTACCGCGAGCGACGCGGTGTCGACGGTGCGCGACACGCCGACCGAGCCGCGGATCTGATCGGCGCGCGTCTTGGGCTCGACGCTCACCATCGACGCTACGTGCAGCTTTCCGTCGCTGCCGAGGAGCTGCGAGCCGATCTCGCCAAGCGGAAGCTGCAGCGTCGTGCCGTCGCCGACGCGGCGAAGCCTCGTGACCGCGCCGTCGCGGCGCTGCACCTGGCCGATCTCGATGAGCTCGCCTTGCGCCGGCTGAAAGGCGAGCTCGTCCGCCGTCAGGTCGAGCATGGTCTGCTCGTCGGTGGCGACGGCCCACGAAAGGCGCGGTAGCTCGGCCAGCGTCTGCGCGCGCACTTGTGCCGCCGTCGCCGTCTCGCGGATGCGCCCGTCGAGATCGGCGGCGGCGGCTTGCAGCTCCGACGCCGCCGGCCCGCCGCGCCCGACGATCACGAGCGCGATGGCCGCGCCGACGCCGGCCGCGGCGATGGCGATGCTACGGCGCCGATCCACGCGGGGTTCCGAACTTGTCGGTACCGAGATCCGCCTTCGCGCCGCCCGCTACGTCGACGGCGACATCATTGGCGCCCTGGTTGATCACGATCTCCTTGGTCACCGGCTCGCTCGATCGCTCGCTCCATGCGCGCACCTTGTACTTGCCCGGCGCCAGGCTCTTGAAGCGGAACTTCCCGGCCGCGTCGGTCACCACGTAATGCGGCGCCGCGACCACGACGAGGTAGGCCGACATGTTCGCGTGCAGATTGCAGCCGATGCGCAGGATCCCTTCCTTGTCGAAGGTGACGTCGCGGCTCTCGCCGTTCTTGAAGATGCCGAGGTCGAACGGCCGCGTCGGCGACAGCGAGAACACGTTGTGGAACACCGGATCGAAGTTGGGGAACGACACCGTCGAGCCCACCGGCACCATCATGACGTGCGGCGCGAACTGGCGATCGCGCTGCTCGATGATGCGCTGCTTGGGCGTGCGCTTGGCCCACTTGCCCGACGCCGGCGAGACCATGATGACGCCGAGGCGGCCGTCGAGCGGCTTGCCGTCGATGGTCAACGTCCCGGTGAGCGAGCCGCGCGCCGGCCTCTTGTCGGGCTCGTCCTCTTCCGATCCACCGACGGCGCCCTTGGGCTGCGGCGCCATGTCCTTGGGCATCTGCTTCAGCTTCGTCGTGATGCGCTCGGGCGCGCCTTCGCGGAACAGCGGGTTGAGCATGGCGAGCGCGTCGGGCTCGACCTCGAGCTCCGCCGCCGAGAAGAGCTGCTCGGCGTAGTTGCGCTGCCCGCGCGTGCGCGCGACGACGGCCGTGTCGAGAAGATCGGCGGCCTTGGTCTTGCCCGCCTTGCGCAGATACGCGGCGGTCTGGCGCGCCTTGTCGGCGAGCTTGGGATCGTGCTTGGCCTCTTCGGGCGGCGGCGGATTGACGATCTGCGGCTTGAGCGGCCCGAGCGCGCCGAGGAGCTCGCCCTTTTCCTGCGCCGGCACCTTGAACTTGTCGAACGCGGCGGCGAGATCCTCGACGAGCGCGGTGAACTCCTCGTCGACGAGCTGCATGCCGCCGTGCGAGGTGTGCATGTCGCGCCCCTCGTACTGCTCGGGGCCGCCCGTCGCCGAGCAGACGAACTCGACGAGCAGCACCTTGAGGTGCGGAATGTCGGTGTTCAAAAAGCGCATGTTGATGCGCTTGTCGGCGGCGACGTTGGCGACGAACTGATCGACCACCGCCGTGATCGCCGGCTTGCCGCCGAGCCGCTCGTACAAAGGCTTCTTCGGCGCGGTGCTCGCCGTCGCCGCCGCCGCGGGCGCTTTGTCCTCCGCCGTTTTGTGGGCGCATCCGATCCACGCCATCGACGCCGTCATCACCAGAGCTGCTGCCCTCATGGGAACCCCTTGGGCGCGAAGGTCGCGCGCGGCCGAAATCGTACCTCATCGGCGCGGCGGCGGCGCGGCAGAAATTTGGTCAGGCGTTGGCGTGCGCGAGGCTGGGCAGGCGGCGCACGAGGAAGCTGGCGCGCAGGTAGTACCACCAGGTCACGGCGATGCAGGCGAAGTAGCAGCCGAAGAAGACGGCGAACGCCGCCGACGCGCCGCCGGAGGCCTTGTTCGAGGCGCCGAGGGCGCGTGGGATGAAGAAGCCGCCGAGGGCGCCGATGGCGGAGGCGATCCCGATGACCGCCGCGCTCTCGCGACGGGCGCGCACGTGCGCGCGGGCGACGGCGCTGTCGTCGCTGCCGTCGGCTTGGCGCAGCGCCTGGGCGCGAAATTCGGGATGGGCATGATCCACGGCGACGGCAACACGCGCCAGTGCATGGCCACG
>DASXOU010000113.1:0-6942 GCA_036494045.1 Polyangia bacterium
GACGACGGCGTCGCGCAAACGACGAAGGTGCGCCGCGAAGGCGCCGCCGACTACGTGCGCGAAAGATTCTGGAAGCCCAAGTACCTCCCCACGGTCCGCGGCTGATCGCCAGAACAACTCACAGGAAGATCAGAAGCCCAAAAGTCCAGAAAACCCTGATCCTTTTGAACTTCTGATCTTCCTGTGAGTGTTCTGTTCTTCACCCGCCGAGGAAGGCGTCGACGGCGCGGGCTACTTTGCGGCCCTCGGCGATGGCCCAGACGACCAGCGACTGGCCGCGCGCCATGTCGCCCGCGGCGAAGACGCCGTCGACCGTGGTGCGCCCGTCGCGGGTGGCCACGTTGCCGCGCGCGTCGAGCCCGACTCCGAGCTGCGCGAGGAGGCCCTCTTTCACCGGCCCCACGAAGCCCATCGCCAACAGCACCAGCTCGCACGGGATCGTGAATTCGCTGCCCGGCACCTCGATGAGCGCCGGCCGATCGTTGCCCTTGGCAACCATCTCCACGCGCACCGCCTCGAGCGCGGTCACGCGTCCATGTTCGCCGACGAGTCGCCTGGTCATCACCGCGAAGTCGCGCTCGCCGCCCTCTTGATGCGACGACGAGGTCCGATAGATGAGCGGCCACTGCGGCCATGGATTGCGCGCGGCACGCTCGGCCGGCGGCCGCGGCATCAGCTCCAGCGACGTCAGCGACTTGCAGCCCTGGCGCAAGGAGGTGCCCACGCAGTCCGAGCCGGTGTCGCCGCCGCCGAGCACGACCACATGCTTGCCGGTGGCAACGATTTCGTTGCCTCCGTCAACTATCGGGTCGATCCCGGCGACGCGACGGTTCTGCTGCGTCAGAAAATCCATCGCGAAGTGCACGCCACAGAGCTCGCGCCCGGGCACCGTCAGATCGCGCGGCTTCATCGCGCCGCCCGCCAGCACCACCGCGTCGTACGAAGCGCGCAGCTCCTCGCCGCGCACGTCGACGCCGCAGTCGACGCCGGTGCGCAGCTGCACGCCCTCGTCGAGCAGCTGCTGCAGGCGCCGATCGAGCACGTCCTTCTCGAGCTTGAAATCGGGGATCCCGTAGCGGAGAAGTCCGCCGATGCGATCGGCCTTCTCCAGCACCACCACGTCGTGCCCCGCGCGCGCCAGCTCCTGCGCCGCCGCCAGCCCCGCCGGCCCCGAGCCGACCACGGCGACGCGCTTGCCCGATCGCGCCGCCGCCGGCTCGGCACGCAGCGCGCCGGCGCCCATCGCGCGATCGATGATGCTCTTCTCGATCGTCTTGATGGTCACGGGCTCCTTGTCGAGGTTGAGCACGCAGGAGGCCTCGCACGGCGCCGGGCAGACGCGCCCCGTGATCTCGGGGAAATTGTTGGTCGCGTGGAGCGCGCGCAGCGCCGCCTCCCAGCGCCCGGCGTAGACGTGATCGTTGAAGTCGGGGATGAGGTTCCCGAGCGGACAGCCGTCGTGACAGAACGGAATGCCGCAGTCCATGCAGCGCGCGGCCTGATCGCGCAGCTTGCCTTCGGGCAGCGGCAGCTCGAGCTCGCGCCAGTCGCGCACGCGCTCGTCGACCGGCCGCGACGACGGATGCAGCCGCGAGATCTCGATGAACCCGCGCAGCTTACCCATGGCGCACCGCGCGCGCCGCGCCGTCGTCGTCATCATCGCGCCACGAGTGATACGGCCGCGGCACGTTGTCGCCGACCAGCCCGGCCGTCTCCGGCATCTTGGCCTGCTCGGCGATCACGCGCCGATACTCCGACGGCAGCACCTTGACCATCTTCCGCAGCGCCGCCTCCCAATCGGCGACGAGCGCCTGGGCCTTGCCGCTGCCGGTGCGGCGGCCGTGATCCTCGACGAGCGCGCGCAGCGCCAGCGCATCGTCGCCGTCGACGGTCTCGAGCTCGACCATCTCCGGATTGCAGCGGCGCACGAACAGCCCATCCTCGTCGTAGACGAAGGCGACGCCGCCCGACATGCCGGCGGCGAAGTTGCGCCCGGTGGTGCCGAGCACGACGACGGTGCCGCCGGTCATGTACTCGCAGCCGTGATCGCCCACGCCCTCGACGACGGTGGTGGCGCCCGAGTTGCGCACCGCGAAGCGCTCGCCGGCGCGCCCGCAGAAGAACGCGCGCCCCGAGGTCGCGCCGTAGAGGACCGTGTTGCCGACGATCACCTGCTCGTCGGGCGAAAAGGGCGACTCCGGCGGCGGCGCGATCGCCAGGATGCCGCCGGACAGCCCCTTGCCGACGTAGTCGTTGGCGTCGCCGGTGAGGTTGAGCGTCATGCCCGGGGAGGCCCAGGCGCCGAAGCTCTGCCCGGCCGAGCCGCGCGCGGCGATGACGATGGTGTCGTCGGCCAGCCCGTCGTGTCCGAAGCGCTTGGCGATCTCGCCCGACAGCATGGCGCCGAACGCGCGATCGCGGTTGCGAATCTCGGTCGCGATCTCGACGCGCGCGCGCGTCTCCAGCGCCGGCTTGGCCTCGGCGATGATGCGATGATCGATGACGCCGCGAAGGTTGTGCTCTTGGGCCTCGACGCAGCGAAGCGGCCCGTTCGCCGCTTCCTTCGGGCGATAGAGCAGCTCCGCGTAGTCGATGCGCCGCGTCTTGCGATAGGCGCGCTCCGGCATCCCGAGCGCGTCGGGCGCGCGCGGCACGATGCACTCCACGTGACCCACCATGTCGTCGATCGATCGAAACCCGAGCGACGCCATCAGCCGCCGCGCCTCCTCGGCGACGAAGAACATGTAGCGGATGACGTGCTCGGGCTTGCCGGCGAACTTGGCGCGCAGCTCCGGATCCTGCGTCGCCACGCCCACCGGGCACGTATTCAAGTGGCACTTGCGCATCATGATGCAGCCCGACGCGACGAGCGGCGCCGTCGCGAAGCCGAACTCTTCTGCGCCGAGGAGCGCGCCGAACACCACGTCGCGCCCGGTCTTCAGTTGTCCGTCGACCTGCACGCGCACGCGGCCGCGCAGCCCATTCATCACGAGAACCTGCTGCGCCTCGGCGAGCCCGAGCTCCCACGGCGTGCCCGCGTGATGGATCGACGTCAGCGGCGAGGCCCCGGTGCCGCCGTCGTGGCCGCTCACCAGGATGACGTCGGCGTGCGCCTTGGCCACGCCGGCAGCGACGGTGCCGACGCCCGCTTCCGACACCAGCTTCACGCTGACGCGCGCGCGCGGATTGACGTTCTTCAAGTCGAAGATGAGCTGCGCCAAATCCTCGATCGAGTAGATGTCGTGATGCGGCGGCGGCGAAATCAGTGTCACGCCCGGCTGCGAGTGGCGCACGCGCGCGATCACCGCGTCGACCTTGTGCCCGGGAAGCTGGCCGCCCTCGCCGGGCTTGGCGCCCTGGGCCATCTTGATCTGGATGTCGTCGGCGTTCACCAGGTACTCGGCAGTGACGCCGAAGCGCGCCGACGCCACCTGCTTGATCGCCGAGCGCCGCGAGTCGCCGCTGTCGTCGCGCCGATAACGCGCGGGATCTTCGCCGCCCTCGCCGGTGTTCGATTTGCCGCCGATGCGGTTCATCGCGATCGCGAGGTTCTCGTGCGCCTCCTTCGAGATCGATCCGAACGACATCGCGCCGGTCGTGAAGCGCTTGACGATCGACGCCGCGGGCTCGACGTTCTCGATCGCGATCTCCGGCCCGATGGGCAGAAGATCCCACATCCCGCGCAGGGTCATGAGGCGCCGCGACTGATCGTTGATGAGCCGCGCGTACTCGTCGTAGCTGCCGGCGTCGTCGAGCCGCACCGCTTCTTGCAGCTTGGCGACCGTCTGCGGGGTCCACAGGTGCGGCTCGCCGGTGACGCGCCACGCGTGCTGCCCGCCGACGTCGAGCTCGCGTCCGTCGAAGAATGCGCGGGGGCCGAACGCGCGCCGATGCCGCGCCAAGGTCTCCTCGGCGATCTCGGGCATGCCGACGCCGCGGACGCGCGAGACCGTGCCGCTGAAGTAGTTGTCGATGACCACTTGATCGATGCCGACCGCTTCGAAGATCTGCGCGCCCTGATACGACCCCACCGCGCTGATGCCCATCTTCGACATCGTCTTCAAGAGGCCCTTCTTCAGCGCCTTGATGTAATTGGCACGCGACCGATCGTCGGCCAGCGAATCGAGCGCGAGGTACGGATTGACCGCGCCCGCGCCGAAGCCGATGAGCAGGCACATGTGCGAGACCTCGCGCGGCTCGGCGGTCTCGATGACCAGGCCCGCGCGCACGCGCCGCCCGCTGCGAATCAAGTGATGATGCACCGCCGCCGTGGCCAGGAGGCTCGGGATCGGCGCGTGCTCGTCGGAGATTCCGCGATCGCTGAGGATGAGCAGGCTGGCGCCGCCGTCGATGCCGTCGACGGCTTCCTTGCACAGCCGATCGATGGCTTGGCGCAACGCCCGCCCCGCACGGACACTGTCAATCGAGCTACCGCTCGAACGAGTCGCGCACTCCGCGACGGGGAAGCTCATGCGCAGCGTGCACGTGCGAAAATCGCCGAGCACGTTGCGACGCAGCCGCGCCATGTCGTCGTTCGAGAGGAACGGATGCGGCAGCTCGAGCATGCGGCACTGCTTGGGCGTCTCCTCGAGCAGATTCCCCTCGCCGCCGACGCAGCTCACCAGCGACATCACGGTCTCTTCGCGAATGGGATCAATCGGCGGATTGGTCACCTGCGCGAACTGCTGCTTGAAGTAGCGAAACAACAGCTGCGGCCGCTCGCTCAACACCGCCAGCGGCGTATCGACGCCCATCGATCCGGTCGGCTCTTCGGCGCCGACGCCCATCGGCGTCAAGATCACCTTCAGATCTTCCTCGGTGTAGCCGAACGCCTGCTGCAAGCGGCGCACTTCGTCGGCGCCGGCGCGATAGGGGCTCTGCGCCTCGGGCAACATCTGCAGCGTCAGCCGATTCTCCTCGAGCCACACGCGATACGGCTTCTGCGTCGACACATGATGCTTCACTTCCTCATCGGAGATCACGCGCCCGGCGTCGGTGTCGACGAGGAACATCTTGCCCGGCTGCACGCGCCCCTTTTGCACCACGCGCGCCGGATCGAGCGGCAACACGCCGAACTCCGACGCCAGCACCACCAGCCCATCGCTGGTGACCGCATACTTCGCCGGACGCAAGCCGTTGCGATCGAGCATCGCGCCCAGCTGCACGCCGTCGGTGAACGCGACCGCCGCCGGCCCGTCCCACGGCTCGACGAGACAGCCGTGATAAGCGTAGAACGCCTTCTCCTCGTCGCTCATGTCGGGATCGTTGGCGTACGCTTTGGGGATCAGCATCATCATCACGTGGGGCAAGGAGCGCCCCGACGCGACGAGAAAATCGACGACGTTGTCGAGCGACGCCGAGTCCGATCCGCCCGGCCGCATGATCGGCTTGAAGTCCTCGATGGCGGCGCCGAACACGTCGGACTTGAGCATCGACTCGCGCGCTTCCATCCACGCGCGGTTGCCCGACAGCGTGTTGATTTCCCCGTTGTGCGAGATCAGCCGAAACGGATGCGCGCGCTCCCACGAGGGGAACGTGTTGGTCGAAAAGCGCGAGTGCACCATCGCCAGCTTCGAGGCGCAGCGCGCGTCGCCGAGATCGGGATAGAACGCCGCCACCTGCTCGGCGAGCATGAGCCCCTTGTAGACGATCGAGCGCGACGACGCCGAGGCGATGTAGAAGTCGTCGCCGCCGAGCTCCTCGTGCGCGCGACGGCCGGCGCGCTTGCGGATGAGATAGAGCTGCTGCTCGAACGTCGTCGAGGTCGGCTCGCGCCCGATGAACAGCTGCCGCACCACCGGCATCGACTCGCGCGCGGCCGGGCCGATCGCCGTCGGATCGATCGGCACGTCGCGCCAGCCGAGGCAGCGCTGCCCATGATGCTCGACGGCGGATTCGAGGATCGCCTCCTGCCGTCGACGGCGCGCGGGCAGCTGCGAGAAGAAACACATCGCGACCGCGTACTCGCCGGGCGGCGGCAGCGCGAAGCCGCGCACGCCGCGATCGGCCGACGCGAACAGCGCGTGCGGAACCTGCAAGAGGATGCCGGCGCCGTCGCCGGTGTACGGATCGCAACCGGCGGCGCCGCGATGCGTGAGGTTGACCAGGATCTCGAGCGCCTGCTTGACGACGTCGTGCGAGGCGGCGCGATTGAGCGTGGCGACGAAGCCGAGACCGCAGGCGTCGTGCTCGAATCGGGGGTCGTACAAACCTTGCGCCGGAGGCAGCCCCATGGTGGTGCAAGTCTACCGGCTGACGCGCTGCGCTATGTTTCGAGTTTGTAAATTCTTCGTCGAGCGGTCTCGAAGATCGCCATTCCGAGCAGCACCGCCGCACAGAACAGGCCGGCCCCCGGAATGAACGCACCGAGCGACACGAACGCAGGCCCCGGGCAGTAGCCGACGAGCCCCCAACCGAGCCCGAAGACGGCGGCGCCGATGACGAGCGGACGATCGATCGGCGCGCGCGCGAGCGTCGGATAGGCGGCGTCGAAGAGCGGCCGCGCCGGCGCGATGCGACGCACGAGCGCGATCGTCAGCATGCCGCCGATCATGACGAACGCGAGGCTCGGATCCCACGCGCCGCCGCCGACGTCGAGAAAGCCGAGCACCTTCGACGGCTGCGTCATGCCCGAGACGCCGAGCCCGAGCGCGAAGACGAGCCCGCACACGAGGCCGACGATGGGCTTGCCCGCCTTCATCGCGCGCCTCCGACGTGGCGCACGACGAAAACGGTGAGCATGCCGACCGCCATGAAGACGATGGTCGCAGCGATCGATCGCGGCGACAGTCGGCTCACGCCGCACAATCCGTGGCCGCTGGTGCAGCCGTTGCCGAGACGCGTGCCGAAGCCGACGCAGAGCCCACCGACGAGCAGCGTCGCGCTTCCGCCGTGCGGCAGATCGAACGCCGCCGGATGCAGCGCCGCCACCAGCGTGCCGCC
>DASXOU010000114.1:0-3344 GCA_036494045.1 Polyangia bacterium
CCTCACCTATTGGGAAGCGATGGCCCACAAGTTTGGATCGTTGATCTTCACGCCGGCCATCAAGGCGCTGCAGGAACGCTTCGGCAGCCGTCGCGGATACCGAAGGGTTTTCTCAAAGTCATCGATGCGCAGACGATCGCGTTCGCCGGTTTTCGCGGCAACAAGCAATACATCAGCGCGGGCAATCTGACGACCGACGACCGCGTCGCCATCATCGCCGTCGATTATCCCAATCGTGTCCGCTTGAAGATTCTCGGCCGCGCCAAAACGCTCGAAGGCGCGGCTGCCAAAGAATGGATCGAGCGCACCGGCGACCGCGAATACCAGGCGACCATCGAGCGCGTGCTCGTCATCGCGGCTCCGCGACGAGCTCGCAGGCTCGCGCACCGCGCGCTAGATCAGTCGCGCGCGACGACGCTGTCGTTCGAGGTCATGAGCGCGCGCACGCCGGTGAAGACCACGCCGGCGACGAGCGACGCCACCGCCCCGCTCTCGCGCACCGACAGCCCGGCCGCGTGCGCGCCCCAGGCCGCGATCACGCTCGCCAACCCCGAGAACACCGTCGCCACCGCGGTCGGATGGCGCCCGCGGCGGAACTTGTCGAGCGCCAGGTAGATCACCGGCGTCGTGAACAGCGTCAGCATCTGCGACAACAGCAAGCCGCCGACGATGGCGATGCCGAGCGGCTGCCGCATCTCCGATCCGGTGCCGCGGCCGATCGCCAGCGGCACCGCGCCGAGCAGCGCTGCCATCGTCGTCATCATGATCGGGCGAAAACGCAGCATGCACGCCTGATAGATCGACTCCTCCGGCGACATCCCCTGATCGCGCTCGGCCTCGAGCGCGAAGTCGATCATCATGATCGCGTTCTTCTTCACGATGCCGATGAGCAGGATGATGCCGACCAGGCCGATGATCGAGAGCTCGATGTGGAACAGGAGCAGCGCCAAGAGCGCGCCCACGCCCGCCGACGGCAGCGTCGACAAGATCGTGATCGGGTGGATGTAGCTCTCGTACAACATGCCGAGCACGATGTAGACGGTCAAAAGCGCCATCAGGATCAACATCGGCTCCGACGACAGCGAATCCTTGTACGCCTGCGCCGTGCCGGCGAAGTCGGCGTGGATCGACGCCGGCAGCCCGATCTGCGCCTCGACCCTGTGGATCGCCGCCACCGCTTGGCCGAGCGCGACGTTGGGCCCGCCGTTGAACGACAACGTCACCGACGGAAACTGCCCTTGATGGTTGACCGACAGCGGCACCGCGTCGTCGTGCAGCTTGATGAGCGCCGACAGCGGCACGTCGCCGCCGACGCCAGAAGCCGAAGTGGAGTGGACGTAGAGCGAGTTGAGCGTGTCGGGCGTGGCGCCGAGCGAAGGCAGGATCTCGAGCACCACGCGATACTGATTCTGCTGCGTGTACGTGGTCGCCACCTGGCGCTGGCCGAACGCGTCGTACAAGGTGTCGTCGATCGCCTTCATGGTGACGCCGAGGCGCGACGCCGTGTCGCGGTCGACGTCGGCGACGATCTCGAGGCCCGCCGTCTGCTGATCGGTGTTCACGTCCTTGAGCTCGGGGATCTTGCGCAGCGCCGCCAGCATGCGCGGCCCCCATTGCAAGAGCTCGTCGAGGTTCGCGTCCTGCATCGTGTACTGGTACTGCGTGCGCGACGAGCGTCCGCCCATGCGCACGTCCTGGACCGCTTGCAAAAAGAGCTGGATGCCCTCGACCTTGGCGAGCTTGGGGCGCAGGCGATTGATGACCTGGTCGGCGCTGATCTTGCGCACGCTCTTCGGCTTGAGCGCGATGTACATGCTGCCGGTGTTCAAGGTGCCGCCGCCGCCGCCGCCGATGAACGAGATCACGTGGTCGATGGCCGGATCGGACTCGACGACCTTCTCGAGCGCGAACTGGCGCTCCTTCATCGCGGCGAACGAGATGTCCTGCGGCGCGTCGGTGAATCCGGACAAGAGGCCCGTGTCCTGCTGCGGAAAGAGCCCCTTGGGCACGACGATGTAGAGGACCACCGTCAGGATCACGGTGCCGAGCGTGATGAGGCCGACGACGAAGCGGTGCGCGAGCACGAAGCGCAGCCCGCGCGCGTAGCCGTTCTGCACCGCGACGAAGCCGCTCTCGAGCCAGGCCTCGAAGCGCCCCGGCTTCTCGTCCTTCTTGTGCGCCAGCATGCGCGCGCACATCGTCGGCGTCAGCGTCAGCGAGATCAGCGCCGAGACGCCGATGGCGATGGCCAGCGTCATCGCGAACTCGCGGAACAGCTTTCCGATGATGCCGCCCATCAGCATGATGGGGATGAACACGGCCAGGAGCGAGCAGGTGATCGACACGATGGTGAAGCCGATCTGCTTGGCGCCGCGCAGCGCGGCTTCGATCGGCGGTACGCCCTCCTCGACGAAGCGCGTGACGTTCTCGGTGACGACGATGGCGTCGTCGACGACGAAGCCGGTCGAGATGGTCAGCGCCATCAGCGACAGGTTGTCGATCGAGTAGCCGCACAAATACATGACGGCGAAGGTCGCCACCAACGATAACGGCACCGCCACCGACGGAATCACCGTCGCCCACACGCTGCGCAGAAACACGAAGACGACCAGCACCACCAGCGCCACCGAGATGACCAGCGAGAACTCGACGTCGGCCACCGATGCGCGGATGGTCTGCGCGCGGTCCATCGTCAGGTGCACGTCGATGGCCGGCGAGATCGAGCTCGCCAGCTGCGGGATCACCTTCTTGACGCGGTCGATGACGTCGAGGATGTTGGCGCCCGGCTGGCGGCGGATGATGAGCATGACCGTGCGCTCGGAGTCGGACCAGCCGGCGACGCGCTCGTTCTCGACGCTGTCGTAGACGTGGGCGACGTCGCTGAGACGCACCGCCGCGCCCTGCTTGTAGCTGATGATCGCGTTCTGCCAGCTTTTGGCGCCGATGAGCTGATCGTTGGCGGCGATCGGCGCTTGCGTCATGTTGCCGGCGACGGCGCCCTTGGGCCGATCGAGCGTGAGCGTGCCGAGCGAGCTGCGCACGTCCTCGAGCGTGAGCCCGGCCGAGGCCAGCGCCGCCGGATCGGCCTGCACGCGCACCGCCTTCTGCTGGCCGCCGCCGACGTAGACCTGGCCGACGCCGTTCACCTGCGAGATCTTCTGCGCGAAGATGGTGTTGCCGGCCTCGAAGATCTCGGACAGCGGCAGCGTCTTCGAGCGCAAGGAGTAGATGAGGATGGGCGCGTCGGCCGGATTGACCTTGCGGTAATTGGGGCGCGTCGGCAGGTTCGGCGGCAGATCGCCGCCGGCGGCGTTGATCGCGGCCTGCACGTCGCGCGCGGCCGA
>DASXOU010000115.1:0-3798 GCA_036494045.1 Polyangia bacterium
CATCGAGCCGGCGCCGGAAGGCGGAAGCAACATCGCGTATCGCTGCTACAGCGAGCCGGGGGGCGCGATTCCCGCGTTTCTCGTGCGCGGGGCGCAGCAAGACTCGACGCTCGACGAGTTCGAGCGCGTGCTGACGAGAGTGGGACGATGAAGCTCGCTACATTAATGATGCTGACCATGATGACGCTCGGCGGAATCGCGCGCGCCGAGGACGCGATGCCGCCTGTCGACGAGCTGGTGACGCGAACGCGCGCGATGATGGACAAGAAGCCCGACGTGGTCTGCAAGATCGTCGTCGATACGCAGCTCCTCGACAAGACGGGCAAGCCCGAGCACGACGAGCATCGCGAGGGCAAGGCGACCTTGCGCGGCGACGATCAGGACATCGAGAGCGACTCGGTGGTGCGCGACGGGCAGCAGATGACGGCGGCCGAGCTCGCCGACGAGCGCGCCAAGGTCAAGAAGGACAAAGCGAAGGCCAAGAAGAAGGGCGGCGACAGCTCGAGCGACTTCGACATCTCGCCGATGACGGCGAAGAAGTCGAACGAGGCGTTCGAGCTGGTGCGCAAGGAGACGCTGTGGGGGCGGCCGGCGTACCTGCTCAAGGTGCGCGCGCAGAAGCCCTCGGCGGACGAGTTCAACGGCATGCTGTGGATCGACGCCGAGAAGTTCGTCGAGCTCAAGGCGGAGCTGACGCCGGCGTCGATGCCGCCGCACGCCGATTGGATCAAGGTGCAGATGCAGTATGTGCCGGGGCCGAAGGAGGTGCCGGTGCCGTCGTATCTGCACATCGAAGGCGCCGGGCACATGTGGATGATGCACAAGCAGTTCCGCACCACGCTGCGCTGGAGCGACTGCCGCTGAGGCCGACCTGACGTAGCCGCCGGCGCGCGCTACACTCGACGGCGCGTGGCATTTCGCGGCACCAAGCGGTTCGAGCTGATTCGCAAGCTCGGCGAAGGCGGCGAGGGGCTCGTCTACGAGGCGCACGACAACGAGCGCGACATGCGCGTGGCGTTGAAGACGCTGCGCGAGCTCGACGCCACCAGCCTCTATCGCTTCAAGAAGGAATTCCGCGCGCTCAACGACGTCAGCCATCCCAACATCGTCGGGCTCTACGACCTCGTCAGCGAGCGCGACGATTGGTTCTTCACGATGGAGCTGGTCGAGGGCGTCGACTTCACGGCCTGGGTGCGGCCGGCGGGATGGCGCGCGCCGGCGCTGTCGGCGTCGGAGCGATCGACGGCGGTGGTCACGAGGAACGTGCTGGTGGCGACCGGCGACGGGGAGAGCCACGACGGCAATGGCGCGTCGGTGCGCGCGCCGCGCGAGCAGCCGCGCGCGCCGTTGGCCACGCTCGTCGACGAGACCAAGCTGCGCAACGCGCTCGGGCAGCTGGCGCAGGCGCTGCACGCGCTGCACGGCGCGGGGATGGTGCATCGCGATCTGAAGCCGTCGAACGTGCGCGTGACGCCGAAGGGGCGCGTGGTGCTGGTCGACTTCGGCATCGCCGCCGAGGCGTCGGTGCTCGGCGATCACATCGAAGGCACGGTGTCGGGCACGCCGGCGTTCATGGCGCCGGAGCAGGCGGCGAGCGAGATCCCGACGGCGGCGGCCGATTGGTACAGCTTCGGCGTGCTGCTCTATCTCGCGCTCACCGGGCACCTGCCGTTTTCCGGAACGCCCGAGCTGGTGCTGGTGGCCAAGCAGAACGTGGACGCACCGGCGCCGTCGACGCAGACCGAGGAGGTGCCGGCGGATCTCGACGCGCTGTGCACGGGGCTGCTGGCGCGGCGGCCGGCCGATCGTCCGTCGGGCGCGGAGGTGCTGGCACGGCTCGGCATCGTCGCCGAGGACACGACGCTCACCGGCGGCGACAGCTCGCGCGCGGCGTTCGTCGGACGGCACGAGGAGCTCGAGGTCTTGCACGCGGCGTTCGCGCAGGCGGCCGCGGGCGCGACGGTGAGCGTGTTCGTGCAGGGGCCGAGCGGCATGGGCAAGAGCGCGCTGGTGCGGCGGTTCCTCGTCGAGCTCGACAGCGACGCGCGCCATCCGATCGTGCTCAAGGGGCGCTGTCACGAGCGCGAGAGCCTGCCGTACAAAGCGTTCGACGACGTCATCGATCGCTTGAGCCACCTGCTCATCAGCTTGCCGGCCGAGGAGGTGCAGGGGCTTCTGCCCGACGACGCGGATCTGTTGCCGCGATTGTTTCCGGTGCTGCGGCGCGTGCCCGGAATTCAGCGCGCGGCGGCGCTCAACATCTCCGATCCGCACGAGATGCGCGAGCGCGCGTTCGCCGCCATCGGCGTGCTCCTGGCCAAGCTGGCGCGGCGGCGGCCGCTCGTCGTGTACATCGACGATCTGCAGTGGGCCGATCGCGATTCCTTGCAGCTGCTCGTCGAGCTCTTCGCCAGCCACTCGCCGCCGGTCTTGCTGTTCGTCGGCGCGCTGCGCTCGGAGAACCTCGCCGGCGACGAAGACGGCCGGCTGCGCACGGCGATGGCGGCGGTGGCGGCGGGCCATCCGTCGCACACCATCGACGTAGGGCCGCTGGCGCCGTCGGAGCAGCGGGCGCTGGTGGCGCGCCTCCTCGCCAAGGGCACGGCGCCGGCGGCCGCGCTCGGCGACGACTTCTGGGAGCAGTCGTCGGGCTCGCCGCTGTTCCTGTCGGAGATGGCGCGGTTCGCGCGCGAGCACGGCGCCCTGCCCGCGGGCGAACGGCCCAGCCTCGAGGACGTGCTCTACAGCCGCATCGAGCAGCTGCCGCCGACGGCGTTCGCGCTCATCGAGATGGTCGCGGCCGCCGGCGAGCCGACGCCCTTGTGGATCCTCGGCGACGCCTGTGGCCTGCCACCCGACGATCGCGAGCGCGCGCTTGGCATCTTGCGCGTGGTGAACCTCCTGCGCGTCGCGCGTTACGCCGGCGAGCCGTGGCTGGCGCCGTATCACGATCGCGTGCGCGAGACGCTGCAGGCGCGCCTGCCCGAGGAGCGGCAGCGACGGCTGCATCGCCAGCTCGCCGAGGTGCTCGAGCGCTGGGATCAAGCGACCGTCGACGCGTTGGCGCGCCACTGGCTCGCGGCCGGCGATCCCAAGCAAGCCGTGCAGTACCTGGTCGAGGCCGCGCGCGGCGCCGCCGACAAGCTGGCGTTCGATCGCGCCGCCGAGCTCTATCGCGTGGCGCTCGAGTCGGGCGCGGTCGCCGTGGAGGCGCGCCGCGACCTGATGCGTGCGCGCGGCGAGGCGCTGGCGCTGGCCGGCCGCGGCTACGAAGCGGCGCTCGCCTATCGCAGCGCCGCCGAGGGCGCCGATCCCGAGCTCGCCGCCGACCTCGTGCGCCGCGCCGCCGACGAGCTCTTGCGCTGCGGCCGGCTCGTCGAAGGCATGGACGCCATGCGCGAGGTGATGCGCTCGATCGGCTGGCGCGCCGCCGAGAGCCGAAAAGGCATCCTCGCCTCGCTCTTGTGGCAGCGCGCGCGCCTCGCCCTGCGCGGGCTCGGCTACACGCCGCGTAAGCCGAGCGAAGTGCCGGCCGCCGAGCTCGGCCGCCTCGACACGCTCTACGCCGCCGCCTCGGCGCTCGGCATGATCGACAACCTGCGCGGCGCCGACGTGCAGACGCGCCACCTGCGCATGGCGCTCGCCGTCGGCGAGGAGAAGCGCGTCGTGCGCGCGCTCGCCATCGACTGCGTGTTTCGCGCCGCCGCCGGCGGCAGGCGCAACTTGAAGAAGGCGCACGAGCTGGCGCGCGACGTCGAGCTCAAGGCGCGCAAGCTCGGCGACAACAAGCTGCAGGCG
>DASXOU010000116.1:0-2608 GCA_036494045.1 Polyangia bacterium
TCGGCGAAGGCGCGCGGCACCCACCAGCCGGCGCGCGGCAGCGTCACCGTCACGGCCGGATCGAGGACGCCGTAGAAGGGCACGCGCCACACTTCCGGCTTCGACGTGTCGTACTCGATGCGCGTGACCGTCGAGATCGGCGACGTCGAGCGCGTGTAGTGGTAGCCGAGAAAATCGATGGTGCGCGGCTTCGTCATGTCCGGCTTCCACGCCAGCACGATCGATTTGCCGGCGAGCGGCTCGGCGTCGGCGTCGCGTCCGGCGCGCTGCCACTCGACGCCGTGCGCCGACAGCTCGCGCAAGACGGCGACGATGGTGTCGTGCGTGGCGCGCACGCGCGTCGGGTAATCCTTCCACGAGTGGGTCTCGACGAGGATGCCGAGCCGATCGCGCGCGGCGGCGTAGGCGTCGGAGAAGCGCGGCGTCGAGGTCAGCGCGGCGAAGCCGCCCGCCGGATCCTCGTGCTTCAAGAACGACGGGTAGAAGTCGACGATCGGAAGGTGCTTCGTCGCCTCGAGCTCGCGCTTGATGGCCGAGCGCAGCGTCGCCGCGGCGGCGGTGAGGCCGGGCGGCTCGTCGTTGGTGCCGGCCGGCGGCGAGACCAGGACGGCGACGTCGTGTTGGAACTCGGCGCCGTCGGTGACGTGCAGATCCATGTAGACGATCGGATCTTCGCGCTGCAGAAGCTTGAGCATCGCGCGCATCTCCGGCGCCTCGGCCTTCATGTAGTCGCGATTGAGGTTCAGGTTCTGCGCGGTGGTGCGCCAGCCCATCTCCTCGGGGCCGATCTGGTTCGGCCGATTGTGCGCGCCGAAGCGCTCGTGCCCGTCGACGTTGAACACCGGCACGAACACGACGCGGATCTTGTCGAGCGCCACGCCGTCGAGCTTGCCGTCGAGGAGCTCGCGCATGACCAGGAAGCCGGCGTCCTTGCCGTCGATCTCGCCGGCGTGGATGCCGCCTTGAAAGACGATCGCGGGCGCGCCCTTCTTGCCGACCACGAGCGCGACCATCGGCCGCTTCTCGGGCGTGGTGCCGAAGGTCTCGCAGGTGACGTTGCGATGCACGCGCGCGAACTTCTGGCACAGCGCCACGGTCTCGTCGTAGCGGCCGGTGATCTTGAAGCCGCTCGCTTCGGCGGCCGTCTTCAGCGACGGGAGCGCCTTTGCCGGCGCGAGCAGCGTGAGGGCGACGACGAGCGCGGTCACAGCGTCGCAGTCGTGGCGGGAGGCGGAGGCGGCGGCAGATCGGCGCGGCGTGCGCCCGCGATCGCGTAGGTGATGCCGATGGCGAAGTAGATGACCCAGAAGGCCGGGAGGTGCAGCTTCACGAAGGGCATCGCGCTGTCGAGGATCACCGCCGGCGTCAACGCGTAGACGGCGACGGTGAAGAGGTGGCCGAAGCGCATCGCGCGCGCGCCGATGAGCGCGGCCAGGACGAGCAGCAGCGCCTGCATCGACTTGGCGAAGAAGTACCAGGCGAACAGGATCGCGCCGATGTAGAAGGGCGCGCGCCGCATCGCCTGCTTGATCCAATCGCGCACGATGTCGGGCCCGATGGTCGTGTCGGGAACGCGCGACAGCGGAATGATGCGCTCTTCCTCGACCTGCTTGACGACGAGCTCGGTCTTCTTCAAGAACACGCCGATCTCGTTGGGCGCGAAGCCTTCGCGCGCGCCGGTGGTGTCGATGATGGCGACGACTTGATGCCCGTGATCGTCGGTGCCGAGGCGCTTGACCCACGGCTGCTCGACGTCGGCCGAGGCCTCGCCGTTCTTGATCGTGATGGTCGGGATCTCGTCGAGGTGCGGCTCGAGCCAGCGCACCGCTTCTTTGAGCCGCAGCATCGCCCACGTCGTCGACGAGGCGGTGGCGATGACCACCAGCAACAATAGATAGACGAACGTGCGCCGCAGCCGCTGCCGCGCGACCTGCGTGAAGACGCCGAGATCGAACGAGATACGGCTGAGCGCTTCCAAGTGGGACATGGTCTGCTCCGCTGAGGTCGACGACATTCTACGCCAAAACAGGCGGCGAAATTCCCGTATTCCCGCGACTCACGCGTAGCCCCAGCGACGGCGCAGCGCCCAATTGAGCGCGAGGCAGCCGGCCGCGACCGCGAGCATCCACCAGCGGCTCCAGACTTCGACGTCGCGGTGCGCGTTGACACGGACCACGCGCGGCGGCCACAGCTGCAGCCCGTCGAGCGACTGGCCCGGCCCGCGGAAGCTGCCGCCGGTTACTGCGGCGACGGCGCGCAAGAGATCGTCGCGCGCTTCCGGCTCTTCGAGCTCGCGTCCGGCGCCGCGCACCAGGAACACTTCGTCTTCCTCGACGGGCCGCCCGGCCAGCGTCGCCCGCGCGGTGATGCGATAGCCGCCCGGCGGCGGCGGCGGCAGCTCGAAGGTCAGCTCGCCGTCCTCGTCGGTGACGCCGTGCTGCGCCGCCACCGGCTCGGGCCGCGCCGTCGCCGCGACCGCGAGCACCGTCGGAATCCGCGCCACCGCTACGTCGAGCGCCGCGCCCGCGAGCGGCTGATAGTCGGTCCCGAGCGCGCGCACGGTCACCTGCACCTTTTGCCCGCGCGTGTACTCCGGCTGATCGGTCTC
>DASXOU010000117.1:0-2790 GCA_036494045.1 Polyangia bacterium
CTCCACGGCATGCGCCTCGACGCCGAGCCCGGCACGCTCGCGCGCGGCAGCATCATCGTCGACGGCACCATCGCCTGCGTGCAATCGAACGAGCCGCCGACGCAGTAGCTAGAAGTCGGCGAGGCAGAGCGAGAAGACGACGGTGTCGGTGACGGCGCCGCTGGTGATCGTGAGCGTCACGGTCCAATAGCCGGCCATGAACAAGTAGAGCGGATCGATCACGTACTGCCCGATCGTGCCGCTCGGCATCACTTCCGCCTGCGCGCTGGTGCCGTGCCCGTGATCGGGCATCCACGGCTTGACCGCGATGGTAGCGCCGTCGACCATCGCACCGTGCGCGTCGGCGACCTGCACCGTCCACGACGTCAGATCGCCGATCAGCGGCGGCGACTGCGTGCTCGACATCAGCGACACGTTGAACGATCCGTTCGCCGACATCTTCGCGATCGGCATGACCCAGTTGTCGGTGCGCGAGTCCATCGGCGTGCACAGATGGCCGACCGCGCCCTGAAAGTCGGTCGGCACCGGCGGCGTCATGTCCGCGGGCGCGTTGCCGTTCGATCCACCGCACGCGCCCACGCCGGCGACGACGAGCGCGAGCAAGGAACGTGCAAAGTGACGCTTCATGGATCGACTCCGATTCACCCAGGCTACGCTCGTCGCAAGGCCCCCACAAGTGGGTGCGAAGAATGATCGCAGGGGTGCGAAGAATGATCGCATAGGCTGGATACGACCGTCTCGGCAGGATGGCTTCATGCGAAACCACCTTGGCTTGATTCCCGCCACCCTGTTTGCCTTCGTCTTCGCGCTTGGGCTCACCGGCTGCGGCGATGACACTACCAGCGGCGCCACCGACATGAGCATCGCGCCCGACATGGTCATGTGCTCGGGCGGCCCCGTCACCGGCGCGATGGACAAGCACTGCTACGACGACGGCGGCGCCGAGTTCATCGCCGTCGATCCCGCGCAGTGCACCGTCGACGGCGGCGACGACTCGGGCGGCCCCGACTTCGGCGACACCATGTACAACTCGTCGGGCAACGACGACGACTGCAAGTACGCCGTCAGCTTCACCATCCCGAGCGGCATCTGCGACATGGGCAACACCTTCTTCGTGGTCACGCTCAAGGACGCGCTCACCAACACCGGCATCGCCGGCGCCATGGACGTGCGCCCCGAGGTCTTCAAGAACGACGCCGCCAACACGCCGGTCTCGACCGCGACGTCGACGACGACCGACATGGGCGGCGGCGTCTACAAGATCGGCCCGGTGAAGTTCCCGTCGTCGGGCAGCTACACCATCCGCTACCACTTCTACGAGAACTGCACCGACACGCCGACCTCGCCGCACGGCCACGCGGCGTTCTTCTTGAACGTGCCGTAAGGTGCGCTTCATCGCTGCGCTCGCGCTGCTTGCGTCCGCTGCGATGATCGGCTGCGGCAACGCCGGGCACTCGGCGCGCGATCTCTCCGTCCTACCCGACATGTCGATCATCCCGAATTGCCCGGATGACCTTCCTGCCGCCTGCCCGTCGCCGGAGCCGAGCTGGGACGGCGGCGTGCAGGCGATCATCGACGCCAAATGCGTCGTTTGCCACAAGCCGGGCGGGCTCGCCTTCGACAAGCAATTCACCGACTACGCGAAGATCTACGCGTATCGTGGCGAGGCGCTGGATCAAGTGTACTCTTGTTACATGCCGCCGCCCGACGGTGGAACGCTGTCGCCGTCGGAGCGGCAAGAGCTGCTCGGTTGGTTCATCTGCGGCGCTCCGAACAATTGATCGAGGGACTCATGCGTCGATTGGTGCTCTTATTCACGATGCTCGCCGGCTGCAGCGGCAACCCGACGTACACCGTCACGTTCGCGCCGCTCGTCGCCGGCGTGCCGTTCTCGTGCTCGCAGACCTATCCCAACATCGGCACGTCGATGACGACGATGACGCCGCAGGATTTTCGCATGTACGTGCACGACGTCAGCCTGGTGCGCGCCGGCGGCGCGACCGTGCCGCTCAAGCTCACGCCCGACAACGTGTGGCAGAGCGACAGCGTCACGCTGCTCGACTTCGAAGACGGCACCGGCGCGTGCGCGACCAACAGCCCCGAGACCAACTTCAACGTCATCGGCACGGCGCCCGAGCACTCCGACTATCAAGGCATCCAGTTCAGCGTCGGCGTGCCGGCCGACGAGGATCACTTGAACGCCGCGACGGCGACGGCGCCGCTCAACCAGCCGGCGCTGTGGTGGAGCTGGGTCGGCGGTTATCGCTACATGCGCATCGACGTCGGCTCGAACATGAACGCCTCCTGGTTTTTCCACCTCGGCGCCGACGCCTGCACCGGCGCGTCGCAGAACTCGATCACGTGCAAGTATCCCGACGTTCCGATCATCGCGCTCTCGAGCTTTGCCGCCAAGACGGGCAAGGTCACGCTCGACCTGGCGACGCTGTTCGCCGACTCCGACCTCGACGCCACGCCCGATCCGATGGGCGATGGCGTTCCCGGTTGCATGTCGGCGACGATGGAGCCGGGCTGCCCGCCGCTGTTCCAAAAGCTCGGCCTCAGCTTCGAGAGCAGCGATCCCGGGCCGGCGCAGACCTTCTTCGGAGTGTCGCAGTAAGCATGCGCGCGCGGCACCACCTCGCTTTGTCGATCGCGCTCGCCGTCGTCGCCGGCTGTTCGAGCGGCAGCGGCACGCCCTACAAGTGGAACCTCCCCGCCACGCTGCCCCTCCCGGTCATCCCCAACGACAACCCGATGACCGTCGAGAAGGTCGCGCTCGGCCGCTACCTG
>DASXOU010000118.1:0-7658 GCA_036494045.1 Polyangia bacterium
TGCTCTTTGCCACCGCCGCCGCGCTCTACCCCGTCATCCTGCGCTCGACGGTCGATGCCCGCTACGACGTCACCGCGCCGGCGGCGGCGACCGGCCATCACGGCCTCGCCTGGGGCCTCATCTGGTGGCTGCCTTCGATCGCCCTCGCCGCTTTTTACTTCGTGCACCTTTTTCGATCGTTTTCGGGGAAGGTGCGGGCGGCTCACCACTGACGAACGCCAGCGTCGCCGTCACCGCCAGCACGAACAGGATGTACACGCCGCTGATCGCGACGTAGCGCTCGTCGTCCCAGCCGAGCAGCGCCAGCGGAATCTGGCAGCTCCAGTAGCTCACCAGCGCCAGCGCCGCGCCGCTCCACGGAATGTACGGCCACAGAAACGCGAACGCGAGGAACCCGATGAAGTAGTAACAGGTGAGCTGCGCCGCGAAGATGATGAGCCCGGTGCCGAGCGTGAGCGCGATCCAATCGTCGTGACGCTCGACCGCCATTCCCAGCAGCAAGAGAAATCCGAGGAGGCCGACCACGTAGACCAGCTTGCGCGAGTGAAAGTTGTCGAGCTGGTCCTGCTTCCATTGCGCGAACGGATCGATCGCCTTGTAATTGCGCTGGGCCTTCGCATCCGTCGAGCGGCTATAGGCGACGACGGTGCGCCAGCCCATGTTGTTCGTCAGCGGCGTCTGCAGATGCTTGGCGCTGTTGGCCACGAAGCCACGCCAGCACTCGACGCCGCCGCCGTACACCGTCGAGATCGGCAGCATCACCACGAACGCCACCGCCGCGCCGGCGATCCAGCGCTTGTGCGCCGTCGTCAACGCCAGCTTGCGCGCGCGCACGCAGGCGATCGCCATCTTGAGCACCAGCGCCGCGGCGACGAAGCCGGGGAAGATTCGCAGCAGCGTCGCATAGGCGATCGCGAATCCGGACGCGAACGGCATCTTCTTCTTCATGAAGCAGATGCTCGCCACCGTCGCGAACAGCCAATCCATGCGCAGAAACGCGCCGCCCGTCCACCAATAGCGTCCCGCGTAATTGGTGCCGAAGAAGAGCAGCGTCACGCACAGCGTGCGCCAGCCGAACGCCCACCAGACCAGCCCGAACATCGCGAACAAGAGGAGCGGATCGATATACGCGAGCCAATGGAGCGCGTCGTCGTTCATTCTGTCGACGCGGTTGGCGATGAGCCCGCCGAGCACGCGCCACACCGGCGTGCCGTTGTAGCCGTTGTCCTTGAGCCCCGACGACCAGAACTGCCACGACGACGCCCGCTCGAAGAAGTGCGAGTCGCGCATGAACGCCTGCCAGCGCTCCTCGGTAAAGTGCTCTTTACACTTCTCCGGATGCGCTAGCGCGTCTTCCGACGAGCCGAGCACGTTGGTCGTCAGGTCGCGGATCGGCGCGCGCGCGAGCATGGGACGGAGCGGCGGCGCGAATTCGGCCTCGGCAGCGACGGTACATTCGTAGAGCCGCGTGTAGCCGAGCTCGGGCGCGTATTTGGCGCCGAGATAGTAATGATAGAACTCGTAATAGTGGATGAACGGGTCGAAGTGAAAGCGCCCGAGGTTCCACCACGACGCGCAAGAGACGAGGCCGATGGCGATGAGAAGCCCGTCGCGCAGCCGCCGCCAGCGACGGAAAATCGGCACCTCGTCGGCGAGCCAGTACGACACGAGCAGGATCGCGCCGACGACCGCGATGGCCGCTTTGACCTGCACCATGCGGTCGTCGTTGAGCGCGTGATACCAGCGTTCGATGAATACCGGCACGCGCGCATTGTATCCGGGGAACGCGATACGTCACCTGCGTTCACACCGACGCATGCGACGTGTACGACAAGGTGCCGACGGTGGCGCTGCAATCGCACGTTGCCCGAGAGGCGACGTGCGACGTCAAGTGCGGCGATCTGACCCGAAGCACTTACTCCCACCTACTGCGGCAGTTAGTCGGCAGCGATCGACTCGTCGAGAATCCCGTCGAAAAATCGTGGTCTCGTACACGTGGGCCGACTCACACATCCGGCCTGAAGGTTGCTGAGGTCAATCGGACCACCGCCCCTTTAGCCCCGGAGGTCCTGGATGAGACGACTCGGTGCCGACAAATTGTTGCTGTGTACGCTGCTCGCAATATCGGGCTGCGTAGCCGGCGAAGTCGACGACGGAAGCGGCCCCGGCCGCGATCGCGTCGACGCCATCAAGGCCAACACTCCCCAACATCCGTTCATGAAGACGTTGTGTAACGCGCCGACGGCGGCACATTACGCGCATTGCCTTTCGTACATCAGAACCGCGGACGACGGCTCAGGGGTGGTGCCGTACGCCAAGACGCTCTCGCCGGATGCGACGGTTTCGGGGCTTGGTCCGTCCGATCTGAAGAGCGCCTACGCGATTCCGACGACCGGGGGCGCCGGAATGACGGTCGGCATCGTCGACGCACAGGACGATCCGAACGCCGAGAAGGATCTCGGCGTGTATCGCACGCAGTTCGGCTTGCCGGCGTGCACCACGGCGAACGGCTGCTTCAAGAAGGTGGGCCAGACCGGCTCGACGACATCGCTGCCGTCGCCGGATCAGGGTTGGGCCGGTGAGATCATGCTCGACCTCGACATGGTTTCGGCGGCGTGCCCGAACTGCAAGATCGTCCTCGTCGAGGCGACCTCGGCGAACATGGATGACCTCGGTACCGCGGTGAACGAAGCGATCAAGCTCGGCGCCAACGTCGTCAGCAACAGCTACGGCGGCGATGAAGACTCGAGCGACACCGGGTCGGACACGAGCTACTTCAATCACCCGGGCGTCGGCATCTTCGCGTCGTCGGGCGATGACGGCTACGGCGTCGAGTATCCGGCGGCGTCGGTCGGCGTCACCGGCGTCGGCGGCACGTCGCTGTCGAAGTCGTCGTCGGCGCGCGGCTGGACCGAGACCGTGTGGGGCTCGTCGAGCGGTGGCGAAGGCGCCGGCTCGGGCTGCTCGGCGTACGAGGCGAAGCCGTCGTATCAGAAGGACACCGGCTGCGCCAAGAAGACGGTGGCGGACATCTCGTCGGTCGCCGATCCGAACACGGGCGTCGCGGTCTACGACACGTACGGCGGCTCGGGCTGGGCGGTGTACGGCGGCACGTCGGCGGCCTCGCCGCTCACGGCCGCGATCCACGCGCTCACCGGCCACGCGTCGGACGCGCTCGGCTACTCGTACGCGCACACCGCGAACTTCTACGACGTCACCAGCGGCTCGAACGGCAGCTGCGGCACCAACAAGTATCTGTGCACCGCGGGCGCGGGCTATGACGGCCCGACCGGCAACGGCACGCCGAACGCGACTGCGATGGCCGGCGGTGGTGGCGGTGGCGGCGGCGGCGGCGGCGGTGGCGGCACCGGCGGTACCGGCGGCGGCGGCGGTGGTGGCACCGGCGGCACTGGCGGCGGTGGCGGCGGCGGCGGCACCTGCTCGCACCCGATCTGCTCGACGGGCACCAAGCTGACGGCGAGCTGCGACCCCTGCGCGACCAAGATCTGCGCGAAGGACTCCTACTGCTGCGCGTCGGCGTGGGACTCGATCTGCGTCGGCGAAGTGCAGTCGATCTGCGGCGAGAGCTGCAGCCCGGGCGGCGGCGGCGGTGGCGGCGGCGGCGGCGGTGGCGGCACCTGCACGCACAACGAGTGCAAGACCGGCACGAAGCTGAAGTCGGGCTGCGACTCGTGCGTCACCGAGATCTGCGCGCAGGACTCCTATTGCTGCGGCACCAAGTGGGACTCGATCTGCGTCGGCGAGGCCGGCTCGATCTGCGGCGAGTCCTGCAACTGATGCTCTGATTCCCCGTCACCAGCGCTACCGTGCGCTCCATGAAAGTGGCGCGCGCAGTGGCGCTGGTGGCGGCCGCTCTTTCGCTCCCCGCGCTCGTTTTCATCATCTCTCAGCGCATCGCCCATCCCTTCGAGTGACGGTTGCCGGAAGCGCGCCGCGAGCGGATACTTGCGGAGCTGATGGCGACGACGCCCGAGCGCGACGGTGATGCCGACGGCGGTGACGACGCCGGCGACGACAATCGATCGATCGTCAGCGCCGACACGCTCTCGTCCGACGGCGGGCCGCGACCACCGCGCGTCGAGGCGCACGCCGGCGACGTGCTCGCGGGGCGCTACGAGCTCCTCGCCGAGCTCGGCCGCGGCGCCTTCGGCGTGGTGTTTCGCGCGCGCGATCGCGTCGCCGACACGGTCGTCGCCATCAAGATGCTGGCGAGCGCGCGCCGCTTCTCGACGACGGCGGTGGCGCGCCTGCGCCGTGAGGTGCAAGCGGCGTGGCGCGTGACCCATCCCGGCGTCGTGCGCATCTACGATCTGGTCGCGCTCGACGATCATCTCGCGCTGTCGATGGAGCTCGTCGACGGCGACACGCTCGAGCGCCGCGTCGCGCGCGACGGCCGCCTCGCCGACGCCGAGTTGGGCGCGCTGGCGCTCGATCTGGCGCGCGCGCTCGCCGCCGCGCACGAAGCCGGCGTCACCCATCGCGATCTGAAGCCGTCGAACATCATGCTGCGCGCCGGCTCGGGCCGCGCCGTCATCACCGACTTCGGGCTCTCGCGCCTGCCCGGCGCCGGCGACGACGTCGACTCCAGCCAGGAGGGCGAGGCGCCCAGCGCCGACACGTCGCTGACGCGCTCGGGGGATCTTTTGGGCACGCCCACGTACATGGCGCCCGAGCAGCTCCAGCGCAGCCGCGACGCCGGCCCCGCCGCCGACGTCTACTCGATTGGCCTCGTGCTCTTCGAAGCGGCGACCGGCCGGCGTGCGCATCCACAAAAGACGCTCGGCGCGCTCATGAAGGCGCGCCTCGACGAGAAACCGCCGTCGGTGGCGGCGCTGCGGCCCGAGATCGCGCCCACGCTCGGGCGCATCATCGACGACTGCCTGGTGGTCGACCCGGCGCGCCGCATCCCCGACGCGCGGGCGCTCCTCGATCGGCTCGAGCAGCGCGCGCCGTCCAAGCCGCCACGCCGATGGCGCTGGCTCGTCGCCGCGGCGGCGCTGCCGCTGCTCGCCGCCGGCGCGCTGGTGTCGATCCGCTGGCTCCACGATCGGCTGCCGGCGCACGATCGGCGCGTCGCCTTCGTCGCCGCCGGCAAGGGCGAGCTCGATCGCGCGCTGGCGCAGCTGGCGCGGCGCCGCTTCGCCGCCGCCGATCATCGCGTCGCGACGGTGGCCGATGCCGCCGCCGCCAACGTCGTCGTCGAGCTGCGCTGGAAGCCCGACGGCGTCGGCGTCGACGTCGCAGCGACGTGGATGCCGTCGGGCGGCCACGCGCGCGCGCTCGGATCCGTGCCGGCGGCGTCGCTGTCGGCAGCGCTCGATCCGCTGCTCGCCCGCGTCGCCGCCGTCGTCGACGACAAGCAGCCCGAGCGCGTCGAGCCGGGCGAGCGCGAGGCGATGGCGCGCCTGGGCGCGCGCGACGTCGCCGTCTATCGCGACTACGCCGGCGCGCTCGACGAATTCTTCAGCACGCCGTTTTTGAACGTGCCGTCGCTGGCCAAGCGCATCGAGGCGGTGATCGCGCGCGATCCGGGCTGGGCCCATCCGCATGCGCTGCTCATGCACACCTACGGCATCTACTCGCCCGACGCCCGCGCCGCGCGCGATCGCGGACGCCGCGCCGTCGATCGCGGCCGCGATCCGATCGGCGAGTCGCTGCTGGCGTTGGAATCGGATCAATCGCGCGAGGCGCTCACCGCTGTCGCCGCGGCGCAAGATCGCGCCTTCACCGCGGCGCCCGACGACATGCTGCTCGGCTGGTCGCTGGCGCAAGTGCTGTCGCAGCTCGATCGCCATCAAGAGTTCCTCGCGGTCTTGCGCTCGCTGCACCGCACGCGCCCCGATTTGCAGTTCGGCACCGACGTCGAGGAGTCGCTGCGCGTGATCGGGCTCGGCCACGAGATCCCGGCGCTGCAAGCGGCGTGGCTGCGCGACGCGCCCGCCAACGAGCAGGCCTGGGTCGGCCAGCTCATGGTCGAGCTCGCCGCCGGCAACTCGCAAGCAGCGGCGGCGCGCGCGCGCGACATCCTCCTACTCTTCGGCCGCTCGGCGCAGCGGTTGTCGACGCTGCTGGAGGTGCTCGAGCATCGCGAGGATCTGGCCGAGGCTTCGGCCGTGGCCAACGAGCTTCTGCGCGGCACGCAGCTCGAGCGCGCGCTCGGCTGGTTCGGCCTCGGTCAGATCGCGATGCTGCAAGGGCGCTTCTCCGCGGCGCGCGAGGCGTGGCGCACCTCGGCGCGCGAGGCGCAGACGTTCGGCTCGCAAGGCCCGCGCGAGCAGAGCCTCGAGGAGCTGGTGGCGCTCGACGCGGTGATCGGCGACGACGCCGATCTCGAGGAGGTGCTGGCGCAGCTCATCGGCGAGTATCGCGCCGCCAGCAATCACGGCCTCATGACCGCGGATCAGATCGTGCGCGCCGGCCACGAGTCGCCGCGTCGCTGCCTCGACGTCGCCGCAATGGTGCGCTCGCTCGCCGCCACCGGTGGCGAAGCCGGCTACGAGCGCGAGGTCTGGCGCGCGGCGGCCCAGGTCGGCTGCGCCCGCTGCCGCGACGTCGTGCAGCTCGGCCTCGCACCCGACGAGCGGCGCGTGCGCTCGACGTTCGCCCTCGCAACTTGCGCCGAGCGCGAAGGCAACCTCGATCTGGCGCGCGACGCGTTCGGCCGCGCGCGCTCGCTGCGCACGTTGACGCTGCAAGCGAGCGAGTCGCCGGCGACGGCGTACTCGGTGCTGGCGAGCTACGAGCTCGGGCGCACGCTGTCACGCGCCGGCCGCGCTGCCGAAGCGCGCGCCGCCTACGCCGACTTCATGGCGCATTGGGGCCACGCCGATCGCCCGGTCGCGCAGGTCGACGACGCGCGCCGCGCGCTGGCCGCGCTGGCCGGCACACGCTGACACGAAGATCGGCACAACCGCCGTGCCGTTTGTGCCGGCGGCGCCGCGCCGCGGCCAATGCATATCAAGGGGTTGGGTCGCGCCCGAGCCGGCACGCGGCGTGCTCATGGGGGGCGCATGGCCATCCAAACCGAGCAACTCCTGTTGCACCCGCTGGACCAGGAAAAGATCGCGGCGGCCGTCGAGGCCGCGGAGCGGCGCACCTCGGTCCAATTCCACGTCCACATCGAAGCGACGAGCCGCTATCCCGAGGCGCGCGCGCACGATCTGCTGCGCGCGGCGCTCACACGCTCGCCGCGACGCAACAGCATGGTCCTCTATCTGCTCGCGCACGAGCGGCGCGCCTTCATCGTCACCGACCTGGCGCTCCGTCCGCTCGAAAGCACGCGCGTGTGGCGCGACGTGCTCAACCGGTTGATGCTCGATCTTCTGCACGGCAAGCTCGGTGACGGCATGGCCGACGCCGTCGGCCGTTTCTCGCACATCGTCGGCGGCCACTTTCCCGGCGTCGTCGAGATCCAGCCGCGCTCGCTGGCGCGGTAGCCGCCGTCGGGTCTTCGGCCTACAATCGGGGCGTGTCGCTCCGTGACGAGACCATCGATCAGAGCCGCAGCCGCTCGCGCCGCGACGGTGACGGGCCGGCCGAGCCGGGCCTCGTCAAGATCTTCTCCGGCCACGCCCCACTCTTCGAGATCACAAGGACGCGCGGCGCGGCGGCGGTGATCGGCCGCGACGCCGAGTGCG
>DASXOU010000119.1:0-3697 GCA_036494045.1 Polyangia bacterium
TGGAGGCCGAGTAGTGAAGCTGGCGCTGCTCACGTTGGGTTTCGTGTGCGCGGCGCCGGCGCGCGCCGACGTCTCGGCCCAGCTGCCGCCGACGTGGCGCGATCAGTGCGCGGAGCGTCTCGAGCAAGCGGCGACGGCGGCGGGGCTGCCCGGGCAGGCGCGGCGCGACGTGGTGCCGCTCTTGCGCGAAGACGGATCGCCGAATCCGATGCAGGTCGTCGAGTTCGGCCGCGGCAATCTCAGCGCCTCGGTGGGAAACGAAACCGAACGATACAAGGACAAGCAATGGACGAATACCACGCACGCGCACGGTAAGTCGTTCATTCAGTGGTTCCGGCGCGCGCACGGGATGTTCGCCAAGCTCACGCTCGCGGATCCGGCGCTGACGCAACCGTTCAAAGCGGCGCTCGACGATTGTTTGCAAATGGGTGAATCCAAATGATGCCAAGAGCCACCTCGCTGCCCGCGTATCTCGCCGATATGCAGCGCGAGATCGAGAAATATGCGCGCGATTATGGGCTCGATTTCTTCGATACCATATTCGAGGTCCTCGATTATCAGCGCATGAACGAAGTGGCCGCATATGGCGGTTTTCCCACGCGATATCCGCATTGGCGCTTCGGAATGGATTTCGAAGGGCTCGCCAAAGGGTACGAATATGGCCTTTCGAAGATCTACGAAATGGTCATCAATAACGACCCCTGTTACGCATATCTGCTCGAAGGGAATTCATCGGTCGATCAAAAGATGGTCATGGCCCACGTCTACGGCCATTGCGACTTCTTCAAGAACAACTTCTATTTCTCGCGCACCAACCGCCGCATGATCGACGGCATGGCGAATCACGCCATGCGCATCCGCCGCCACATCGAGCGCCAGGGCATCGACAAGGTCGAGACCTTCATCGACGTCTGCCTCTCGCTCGACAACCTCATCGATCCGCACTCGGTCTATTTCGAGCGCCGCTCGCGCCCGCGCGACGAGAAGGAGAAGCAGGAAGCCGAGGACAAGGAGACCCGTGAAGTCCCGCGGCTGCGCGCCAAGGGCTACATGGACAAGTTCATCAATCCGCCCGACTTCATGGAAAAGCAGAAGCAGCGCATGGAGAAGGACAAGGAGAAAGAGAAGCGCTTTCCCGAGCGGCCCGAGCGCGACGTGCTCTTGTTCCTCACGCAGCACGCGCCGCTCGAGCGCTGGGAGCGCGACGTCCTCGAGATCATCCGCGACGAGGCCTATTACTTCGCGCCGCAGGCGATGACCAAGATCATGAACGAGGGCTGGGCCACGTATTGGCACTCGAAGATCATGACGGAGCGGGCGCTGCGCGCGTCCGAGATCATCGACTATGCCGATCACGCGTCGGGCGTGACCGCGTCGGCGCCGGGGCAGCTCAATCCGTACAAGCTCGGCGTCGAGCTCTATCGGCATATCGAGGAGCGCTGGGACAAAGGGCAATTCGGAAAAGAGTGGGACGAGTGCACCGACATGGCGGCGCGGAAATCGTGGGATCGCCGGCTCGGGCTCGGCAAGAAGAAGATCTTCGAGGTGCGCAAGCTCTACAACGACATCACGTTCGTCGACGAGTTCTTCACCGAGGAGTTCTGTCGCGGCAACAAGTTCTTCTCGTTCGGGTTCAACGAGCGCTCGGGCAATTGGGAGATCGAGTCGCGCGAGTTCAAGAAGGTCAAGGACAAGCTGCTCTTCCGGCTCACCAACTTCGGGCAGCCGTTCATCTACGTCGAGGACGGCAACTTCGAGAACCGCGGCGAGCTCATGCTCAAGCACAAGCACGAGGGCGTGGACTTGAAGATGGACCACGCGCGCGACACGCTCGAGGCGATGGCGCGGGTGTGGAAGCGGCCGGTGAACATCCTCACGCGCGTCGACGGCAAGGGCAAGCTGATGCGCTTCGACGGCCGCGACCACTCGGAAAAAGGCGCCGACTACCCCGAGAAGTGAACGTGCTCGTGCAGTAGCGCTTCGCGTTCGAGGCGCGTCACGTGGGCGTGGATGACGTGCTCGTGCTCGCGCTCTTCGCGGCCGGCGGCGCGGAAGCTGCGCAGCCACACCTCGTCGAGCTCGGCGTCTTTGGCGAGCTCGGTCAAGAGATCCCAGCCGAGGACGTCGAGGCGCTCGGCCATGTCGAGCGCGCCGAGGACCGAGCGCGCCGTCGCCGTCGGGGCGCGCGCCGAATCGAGCAGCGCGGCCATCGCGCTGGCGGCGAGGTTGATCGCGGGTGTGGCGGGCTCGGCCGGTACGTCGCCGTGGCCGAGCTCGGCGAGCAGCTGCGCGAGCATGTCGGCGTGTAGCTTTTCCTCGCGCGCGAAACGCTCGAGGTCGGGCATCAGCCCATCGAGCAGCGAGTTGACCCGCAAGCGGGCGATGGCCACGTCGTAGAGCGTGACGGCCGCGCGCTCGACGAGCCATCGCTGCGCCAGCTTGTCGATGAAATCGTCGCGATCGGCATCGCGGCGCGTGAATAGTTGCGTCTTCCTCGTCGGCAGCGTCATGCCGGCGACGGTAGGCTCGCTCAGTCGATCTGCAAGATCTTGCAGCGCTCGCGGCTACGGTTTGACGGGGCGGGCCATGTGCAGGGCGCGTTGGCCGCCGTCGTAGCGGCCATGCTCGCCGTCGACGAAGTCGAAGCCGAACTTGACGAACAGCGCGCGCGCCCGCGCGTTGGGCTCGGCGACCGAGAGCCGCAGCTCGGCGACGGGCATCCGCCGCCGCGCCAGCGCCGCTTGGCCGATGGCGTGATCGAGGAGCTGCTTGCCGACGCCGCGGCCTTGCGCGCGCGGCGCGACGGCGATGGCGAGTAGATCGGCGACGTACTCGTGCTGGCGCGTCGGGCCGGCGGTGTAGAAGCCGAGCATCGTGTAGCCGACGGGCACGCCCGCGTCCTCGGCGACGTGCGTGAGCACGCCGTCGTGCACCAGCCACGTGGGCAGGATGCGGCCGTAGTCGCCGAGCTCGGCGAACACTTCGACGGCGACCTCGCGCACGAACGCGCCGTCGGCGGCGCTGCCGCGACGGATCTGGATCATCGCCATCGGCTCGCGCCAGCGTTCTTTCACGGCTTGCCGCCCTTCTTCTTTTCGCCGCGCGCGTGGCCGTTCTTGGCCGCGTCGTTGGCGACGTGGATGAGCACCACGGTGATGTTGTCGTCGCCGCCGCGATCGTTGGCCAGCTCGACGAGCAGGCGCGGCACGTCGCGGTAGAAGCGCGAGGTCATGATGCGCGCCAGCTCCTCGGCTTCGACGTAGTTCGACAGCCCGTCGCTGCAGATGAGGTAGCAGTCGCCCGCTTGCACGGGGATGGCGGCGCCGTCGACGAGCACCTCGCGCTCGAAGCCAACCGAGCGCGTGATGATGTGGCGGAACTTCGATTCGCGCGCCTCTTCTTCGGTCATCATGCCGGCGCGCACCTGCTCCGAGACCCACGAGTGATCGTCGGAGAGCTGCTGCACGCGGCCGTCGCGAAACAGGTACGCGCGCGAATCGCCGACGTGCGCGAGATAGGCGCGGCCGCGATGGAACCACAGCGACGTGAGCGTGGTGCCCATGCCCTGCAGGCCCGGATCGGCTTGCGCGGCGTCGAAGATGGCGGCGCCGGCGGCCTGGGTGGCGTCGCGCAGGCAGGCGAGCACGTCTTTACGATCGGCGGCGTTGTCGGGCGGCTTGAGCTCACCGACGAGCGT
>DASXOU010000120.1:0-5557 GCA_036494045.1 Polyangia bacterium
GATCTCGACGTCGAGATCGGACCGAAATATTACGACGAGGTGGTCGGGCCCGAGTTCCGCACTGCGACGCGCGGCGTGTTCGCGCGCCACTCGTATCGCGACGTGCAGAAGATCAACGAGCGGCTCGAGGACGAGATCGAGGGCGAGGTGCGGCGGCGCATCTCGGGCAAGCACGTCGAGATCTCGTCGATCACGCTGGAGGCGCTCGAGTACGCGCCGGCGATCTCGGCGGCCAACACGGCGCGGCTCGTCGGCGAGCAGGAGGCGATCCGCCGAAAGACGCAGCTCGAGGCCGACGCGCTTCGGCAGAAGATGGAGCTCGAGAACGCCGCCGAGGCGGAGAAGCTGCGCACCGAGGCCGAGATCCGGCAGAAGGAAAAGGAGCGCAAGCTCGCCGAGGAGCAGGCGTCGATCGATCGCGTGCAGGCCGAGACCGAGGCCGCGACCAAGATCGTGCGCGCCAAGGCCGAGGCGCAGTCCATCGCCGTGCTCGCCGACGCGCACGCCAAGGAGCGGCACGCCGAGGCGGTGGCGTTGACGCCGCTCATGGTGCAGCTACACGCCTACGAGGCGCTCGGCAAGCTCGGCGGTAGCGGCACCACGATCCTGCTCGGCGATTGGTCACACGTGCCGAATTTCTTGTTTCCCGGGATGGGCGGATTTCACGTCAGCGCGGCGGCAGGACGAGCGTCGACGCCGTGAGCGCGCCCGAGCGGATCGGCAGCGTGAAGGTGTCGCCGGCGACGGCGACGGTGGGCGGCGGGGTCAAGGTCACGGTCAGCGTCGTCGGCGCGACGTTGAAGAGCGCGACGGTGCCGTCGTTGTTGGTGTGCGTGCCGGGGCCGAGCGAGTTGGCGGCGCTCTGGTCGTAGAGGACCGCCTGGTTGCCGGTGGCGACGCCGCCGACGGGTGTGCCCGAGGGATCGACGGCCCAGCCGAGGAAGATCCCTTGCGTGGGATCGACGATGAGCCCGTCGGCGAGCTCGATGTCTTGCAGCGTCTGCGCCGAGACGATCGGCAGCGCGACGGCGGCGGCGCCGCCGTTGGTCAGGTGAATCGGCACCACCGTGGGGTTGTAGTTGTTCGTCGGGTCGACGATGCCGACGGTGGCGCTGGCGAGCTTTTGCGACAGCGGCAACGTGAAGCGTCCGTTGATGTCGGTGGTCGTCGAGTCGCGCGTCTCTTCGACGCTGATGCGCAACGTGCCGGGCGCGCCGGCGATGCAGGTACGGTAGTCGCGCACGTCGCCGAGGATGCAGACGACGCCGGCGATGAGCGGCTCGCCACCGCCGTCCTCGACCCCGCCGTCGCGGGCGACCGCGGCGTCGCTGTTACCGGCGAACTCGGGGAAGAGCACGTCGCAGCCGGAGAGCACGAGGACGCACACGACGCACGCGAGCCACCGCATGCGCAGACGCTAACACGCGACTATTGCGCGCGCGACAAATGCGCGGGGCGGCGCCACATCCACAACGCGACGCCGAAGAGCGCCGCGGCGACGGCGATCGCTTGCGACGTCGAGATCGAGCCGACCACGAACTTGCGCGCGGCGTCGCCGCGGAAGAGCTCGCACAGGTAGCGCACGACCGCGTAGGCGAGCAGATAAGCGACCAGCACCTGGCCATCCCAGCGCTTGCGGCGGCCGTAGAGCGACAGCGCGAAGAAGAGCACGAGATTGGCGCCCGCTTCGTAGAGCTGGACCGGATGCAGCGGCGGCGTGACCTCGGCGCTGATGGGCAGCGCGCCGCGCGCGATATAGTCCTGAAAGGCCAGGCTCTCCGACGGGAAGCGCGCGGCCCAGGCGAGCGCGACGCCGTGCGCCTCTTTGCCCCAGCAGCAGCCGGCGGCGAAGCAGCCGAGGCGGCCGAAGAAGTGACCGAGCGCCACCGACGGCGCCAGGATGTCGGCGGTGCGCCAGAAGCTCATGCGGCGCCAGCGCGTGTAGAGGACGGCGACGAGTAGCGCGCCGAAGAAGCCGCCGTAGAAGACGAGGCCGCCTTCCCAGACGCGGAGCGCGCGCGTGCAATCGCCCTCGTGGCAGAGGCGGACGTAGTCGGGGATGTTGGTGACGAGGAAGACCAGGCGCGCGCCGATCAGCGACGACACCAAAAGCCAGAAGCAGAGGTCGCGCACTTTATCGGGATCCTCGCCGCTGCGCGCCGCGGTGCGGGTGCCGACGAAGATGGCGACGAGGAACGCGGCGGCGATGGCGAGGCCGTAGGTGTGCAGCGCGAAATCGCGCGAGCCGAGGTGGATCGTGAAGAGGACGGGACGCAACGCCTAGACTGTGGCCGTGGCGCGGGTGCGGCGCAACGTCCACAGAAGGGCGATGCCGCCGATGATGAGCGGCGCGGAGATGATCTGCGACGTCGAGAGCCAGCCGAAGAGGACGCCGCGATCGTCGTCGCGCCAGATCTCGCAGATCGAGCGGACGATGCCGTAGAGGATGAGCATCCAGGCGAAGACGTCGCCGAAGACGCGGCGGCGCGCGCGCACGACATAATAGAGGATGCAGAAGATGATGAAGCAGCCGGCCGACTCGTAGAGCTGCGTCGGATGAACGTGGACTCCGGGGCGCGCCGGGAAGACGACGCCGAGCACCGACGTCGTCGGCTTGCCGTAGCAGCAGCCGTTCAAAAAGCAGCCGAGGCGGCCGCAGACGAGGCCGAGCATGATGCCGGGCGCGGCCAGGTCGGCGGTGCGCCACCAGCCGAGCTTGTACTTTCGCACGTAGTACCAGGCGAAGGCGGTGGCGAAGATGAAGCCGCCGTAATAGGTGAGGCCGCCGCGCCACGGTTTGAGCATGAGGAGGCAGTCGCGCGGCGGATAGCACTTGTGCGTGACGGTGTTGCACAGATAGTCGTAGCCGCACTGCGCCGCCGTCTTGCAGTACGCCGTGTACGCGTCGATCGCCGGCACCTTTTCGGGAGCGCGGCAGATGTTGACGTAGTCCATGAAGTGCCCGTCGGCGATGACCGACAGGACGCGCGCGCCGATGATGCCCCAGACGACCATCCACAAGTTGGTGTCGAGCACGCGCTCGTGGTCCATGCCGAGGCGGCGCGACTCGCGAACCGTCAGGATGAGCGCGAGGGTGAAGCCGATCGTGAGCATCGTGAAGTAGGCGGGGAAGTCGACCCTCCCGACCAGCGGCGCGTGTAACGAGAAGAGGACCGGGCGCATCAGCGGGCCGCGCGCGCGGCTTCTTTCGACTTCGTCTTGGGCGCGCCCGCGTCGATCAGAAGGCCGATGAGGCCGACCACGAGCGCGGCGTCGGCGATGTTGAAGGTGTCCCACTCGTGCGTGCCGAGCTTCCAGACCACGAAGTCGGTGACGTGTCCGAAGGAAACGCGATCGATGGCGTTGCCGAGCGCGCCACCGACGATGAGCCCGAGCTCGCAGGCGACGCGCGCGGGACGGCGCAGGTCGGCGCGCCTGAGGTAGAAGAAGGCGCCGATGGCGATGCCGAGCGCGATCGGAACGAAGAGCAGGTGCGCGCCGGGCACGTTGCGCAGGAGGCCGAACGCGGCGCCCGGATTTTCCGAGTAGCGGAACTCCCACACGCGCGGGATGACTGTCTTGACGCGCGGGTAGATCGGAAGAAGGACGTGGCGCGCCCAGCTCTTGGTGAGCTGATCGAACGCGAGCGCCAGCGCCGTGGCGACGACGAAGATCGAGTGCCGCCGGTTCATTTCTTCTTGCCCGCGTCCTTGTCGGCTTCGGGCTTCATGTCGAAGAGCAGGCCGATGACGCCGACGACGAGCGCGGCGTCGGCGATGTTGAACGTGGGCCACTCGTGCGAACCGGCGCGCCAGACGATGAAGTCGGTGACGCGGCCGTAGGCGAGGCGATCGATGACGTTGCCGAGCGCGCCGCCGGCGAGCAGGCCCAGCTCGGCGCCGAGCCGACGCGCGCCGGGCACCGCTTTTCGCAGATAGGTGGCGACGATGACCAACGCGGCGATGCCGACGACGAACAAGAGATAGCGCGCGCCGGGCACGCCGCGGAACAGGCCGAACGCCGAGCCCGGGTTCTCCGAGTACCGCAGCTCGAAGAAGCCGGGGATGATCGTCTTGACCATGGGATAGAGCGGACGCAGGACGTGTCGCGCCCAAACCTTGGAGCCCTGGTCGAGCACCAGCGACAGCGTGAAGATGAAGGCGAACCAGCGATACTTGGCGGCGGGCATCAGGCGGCTCCTCGCGCAGCGACGGCGGCCTGGCAGCGCGCGCACAGCCCCGGCGCAGGCGCCGTCCACTTCCAGCAGCGTTCGCAGCGATGCTTGCGGGTGTCGCTCGCGTCGCTGACGGCGACGACGTTCGCGTCGGCGGATCCGGCGGCGATGGTCGCGTGCGACACGATCAAGAAGTCCTCGAGCCAGCCGGGCGCCATGCGCGCGACGATCGCCTTCGTGCCCGACTTGAGCGTCAGCGTCACGTGCGCGTCGAGCGACGACTTCTTCTGCGCGCGGAACGCCTCGAGCGCCTTCTGCACGTCGCCACGCAGCTCGAGGAGAAGGCCCATCTCGACGATCGCGGCCTCGTCTTGTCGCTTGCCCGCGTCGAGGCGCGCGATGTGCACCGAGTCGGGATCGTCGGGCAGGTGCGGCATGTGCGACCAGACCTCCTCCGCCGTGAAGCAGCAGATCGGCGCGAGCGCCGTCGCCAAGAGGCGCAGCGCGCGATAGATCACCGCCTGCGTGGCGCGCCGCTCGGGCGACGCCGCCGGATCGCAGTAGAGCCGATCTTTTCGCACGTCGAGATAGAGCGCCGACAGATCGCTGTTGCAGAAGTCGACGAGCGCGCGGAGCACCATGTGCAGCTCGAAGGCGTCGTACCAACCGCGCACGCGCGCCGCCAGATCGGCGCTGCGCTCGTCGATGTAGCGATCGAGATAATCGGTGATGGGCACCTCGACCCGGGGATCGAAGTCGCCGAGGTTGCCGAGGATGAAGCGCATCGTGTTGCGCAGCTTGCGATACGACTCGCCGAGCTGCGCCAGGTGCGCGCGCGAATACATCATGTCGCTGCGGAAATCGGCCTGCGCCGTCCACATGCGCAAGAGCTCCGCGCCCGATTCCTTGAGCACGCTCTCGGGCGGGATGTACTCGACCTTCTCGCCGGCGCGCCGCCGCCGCTCGATGTCCGACTTCGAGTAGGGGCGCCCTTTGTCGTCGAGGACGAAGCCGTGCGTGAGCACCGCGCGATAGGGCGAGCGCCCGCGCGTCGCGCACGACGCTAGCAGCGACGAGTGGAACCAGCCGCGATGCTGATCCGATCCTTCGAGGTACAGATCGATCGGCCGGCGATCTTCCGCCGTCGACGAATCGAGCCCGACCGAGCGCTCGCCCTCGCATACCGCCGCCCACGACACGCCCGACTCGAACCAGACGTCGACGATGTCGCGCCCCTTTTGCAGCGCGCCATGCTCGGGGCCGAGCAGCTCCGCCGTCGACGAGGCGAACCACGCGTCGGCGCCGTCGCGCTCGAAACGTTCGGCCACCTTCTCCATGAGCGCCGCGTCGATGACGGCCGTGCCGTCGGGCGCGTAGAACACC